>JBMOFX010000199.1:0-5320 GCA_049318665.1 Ilumatobacteraceae bacterium
GCGTTGGTGGCCAGGCGCCGAGCTTCGTCGGGATGACCGACGACGAGTGGCACCGTGTGTTGCGCGTCAACCTCGACGGCGCGTTCTACACAGCGCAGGAGGCCGTGAAGCAGATGGTCGCGCAAGGTGATGGCGGCTCGGTCGTGTTCACCACGTCGGGGTCGGCGAAGTTCGGTCAGCAGAAGGGCCAGCACTACGCCGGCTCGAAGGGCGCAGTGATCTCGATGATGAAGGGGATCGCGGTCGAGCACGCCCGCCACGGCATCCGCTGCAACGCGATCCTGCCGGGCTGGATCGAGAGTGACATGACGGCCGGCGCGTTCGGCTGGGACAAGTTCGTGCAGAACGTGCTGCCGCGCGTGCCGATGCGCCGTTGGGGCAAGCCCGAGGACTTCAGCGCCCTCGCCGTGTACCTGGCGTCACCGGCCAGCAGCTACCACACCGGCGACGTCATCACCATCGACGGCGGCTACCACTCCTTCTGAGGCGCGCCGCACGCCGAACTTGCGCCTCACATCGTCACCCTCACGACGTGGCGCGACACTTCGCCGCCGAGTTGATACGCAGCCATCACCTACGTCCGCTGACCGGCGCGCAACGCTGCCTGCGCGAGGCTGTCGCGATGACACGGATCATCGAGGGGCACGCCGGGCAGCAAGCGGTCGCAGCGATGCTGCAACACGGGACCGACGTGATGTTCACGCTGAACGGCGGGCACATCTGGCCGCTCTACGACGGGGCACGCGACCAAGGGATGCGGGTGATCGACACTCGTCACGAGCAGACCGCCACGTTCGCTGCGGAGGCGTACGCCAAGCTCACCCGGCGGCCTGGCCTCGCGGCGCTCACGGCGGGGCCCGGCATCACCAACGGCGTCTCGGCGATCACGTCGGCGTGGTTCAACGGATCACCGCTCGTGGTGCTCGGCGGTCGTGCTCCCGAGGCGCGCTGGGGCGCCGGCTCGCTGCAGGAGTTCGACCACGTGCCGGTCGTGCAATCGATCACCAAGTCGGCCGCCACCGTGAAGGACGCGTCGCTCGCCGCGCAGGCCGTCCACGACGCCGCGTCGCTGGCGCTCGCCCCGCACCGTGGGCCCACGTTCCTCGACTTCCCGCTCGACGTGTTCGGCGCATCGACCGGTGAGCTGCCCGAGGTCGACCCGTGCACCGGCAAGGGTCAGGCGCCTGATGACGACGAGGTCGCGACGCTTGCTCGCCTGATCGCGTCGGCCGAGCGGCCGGCGTTCATCGTTGGCAGCGACGTCTACTGGGACGGCGCGTGGGACGAGCTCCGCGCGGCCGTCGAGCATCTGCGCGTGCCGTGCTTCTTCAACGGCCTCGGTCGTGGTCTGCTGCCGGCGCGCCACGAGCTGTCGTTCCTCCGCACCCGCGGCTTGCTGAAGCAGCGCGCCGACCTCGTCGTGGTGCTCGGCACGCCGCTCGACTTCCGCCTCGGCTTCGGCCGGTTCGGCGACGCGCAGGTCGCGCACGTGGTCGACAGCGACGCCCAGCGTGCACACCACGTGGACGTGCCCACCGTGGCCGGTGACTTCATGCTCACGTTGCGCGCCCTTGCGAATCACACCGGGCCGCGCGCCGATCGCGAGCCGTGGATCGCCGAGCTCACCGCTGCCGAGCAAGCGGCCGCCGCTGCCGACGCACCGCTGCTCGCTGCCGACAGCGCCGCCATCAAGCCGAGCCGCATCTATGGCGAGTTGGCCAAGCGCCTCGCCGACGACGCCATCGTCATCTGCGACGGCGGCGACTTCGCCTCGTACGCAGGCAAGTTCGTGGAGGTGCAGCAGCCCGGCGGCTGGCTCGACACCGGTCCGTACGGCTGCCTCGGCAACGGGCTCGGCTACGCGATCGCTGCGCGAGCGGTACGTCCATCGAGCCAGATCGCACTGCTGCTCGGCGACGGCGCGGCGGGGTTCAGCCTGATGGACGTCGACACCCTCGTGCGACACCAGCTGCCGGTCGTGATGATCGTCGGCAACAACGGCATGTGGGGACTCGAGAAGCACCCGATGCAGTTCATCTACGGCTGGGACATGGCGTGCGATCTGCAGCCCGGCTGCCGCTACGACCAGGTGGTCACCGCGCTCGGCGGCGGTGGCGAGCTGGTCACCGATCCCTCGCAAATCGGCCCGGCGCTCGACCGCGCCTTCGCCTCGGGCGTGCCGTACCTCGTCAACATCGTCACCGACCCCACCGACGTCTACCCAAGGTCCTCCAACCTCGCCTGACGCCCGCGACCGGGGGCTGTACACGCCCGAGACGGCCACGAGGAGCCCCGAGAACGTCGGTGGGGAAGGGCTTGACATGCATACTGGGTAGGTGCATACTGGGTATCTATGGCCGTGCGTGAGGGACTACTGGCGTTGCTCCGAGAGGGGCCGCGCCACGGGTACCAACTGAAGAGCGAGTTCGAAACTGCCACCGGGGGCGTCTGGCCACTCAACGTCGGGCAGGTGTACACCACGCTCGACCGCCTCGAGCGTGACGGCTTGGTCGAGCTGCGGCCCGGCACGGTCGACGCCGGACCGGGGCAGAAGGTCTACGGCATCACGTCCGCAGGCCGTGAGGAACTCGGCGCGTGGTGGGAGGCGGTGCCGTCCGACGAGCCGCCGCCGCGCGACGAACTGATGTTGAAGGTGCTGATGGCCATCGAGCACGGCACGACCCACGCGCTCACCGTCATCACCCACCAGCGCACCGTCCTGCTGTCACTGCTGCAGACGAAGCGCCGCCAACGTTCGCGCGCCGGTGACGAGGGGCTGCCCGCACGCCTCGTCACCGACGCGCTCATCGCCCGAGCCGAAGCCGATCTTCGCTGGCTCGACACCTGTGAAGCACAGCTCACGCGAAAGGGAAACTCATGAGCACCTTGCTGTCATCAGCCGCCGTCCAGTTCATCGACCTGACCAAGAGCTTCGGCACCGGCAGCACGGAGGTGCGTGCACTGCGCGGTGTGAACCTGCGCATCGAGCCCGCTGAGATCGTCGCGGTCATGGGCCCCAGCGGATGTGGGAAGAGCACGCTGCTCCATCTCGCCGGCGCCATGGAAACACCGAGTTCCGGCCGCGTGCTGGTGAACGGACGCGACCTCGGCGACCTCGACCTGAGCGAACAGGCGGCGTTGCGGCGGCGCGAGGTCGGCATCGTGTTCCAACGGTTGAATCTGATCTCCTCGCTGTCGGCGCTCGAGAATGTGGCGCTGCCGCTGGAGCTCGACGGCGTGGCGGTGAAGGCGGCGCGCGATCGGGCGCTCGCAGCGCTCGATGCCGTCGGTCTCGGTACCGATCGACGGATGCTCGACCGCTTCCCCGACGAGTTCTCCGGCGGCCAGCAGCAGCGCATCGCGATCGCTCGCGGGATCGTGGGCGAGCAGAGGGTGTTGCTCACCGATGAACCCACGGGCGCGCTCGACACGGTCACCGCCGACGGCATCATCGAGCTGCTGGCCGGACTGCCGGCTCGCACCGGCACTGCCGTCGTCCTCGTGACGCACGAACCCCGCTTCGCCAGCTGGTCGGACCGCGTGGTGTTTATGCGCGACGGGTTGGTCGTCGACGAGACGCCATCGCTTCTCGCCAGCGCGAGCGCCGACGCATGACGCTGCTCGACGAACGGCCTGTGTCCGACGGGCAGCGCCCGGACGCCGTGCCGATCACCACCAGCAGCACCGGCCGGTGGCGCCTCGCTGCTCGGCTTGCCCGCCGCGAGGTCCGCCGCCGCCCCTGGCGCACCGTGCTGGTGGTGCTGCTGGTCGCCGTGCCGGTTGCCACGCTGGTGGTGGCCGACATCGTGTACCGGACCGACCGCCTGCGGACGACTGACCAGTTCGGGACAGCGTCGGTGCGAGCGCAGCTGTGGGGGCCGCCGGCCTCGTTCGGTGACGACGACATCGAGGCGGTACTGCCTCTCGGCACGCCGTACTCGTGGTGGTACGAGACCGGACTGCCGCTGCGCGACGCAGCTTCGCCGGACGGCGTGCACTTCACCACCGTCATGTCGATCGATCCGACGGCGCCGATCACCGAGGGCATCGTCCGCGTGGTCGAAGGCCGCAACGCGGCAGCCGGTGACGAGATCACGGTCACGGCCGCGACGGCCGATGACTTCGGTGTCGGCGTGGGTGATCGCCTGGCGCTCGTCCGGCCGGACCAGTCGTTCACGGTCGTCGGCATCGTCGCCATCGCGGGGCAGGAGTCGGCAATGATCGCGCCGGGGTTCGAGTGGTCGGCGGTTCGTACCGACGCTCGCTCTGCCACGGTGCTGGCCGGTGACGAAGCCGACGCCATCGACGACCGATGGGCGTTGAATATCACCTCTGGGGGCAACGGGGCGGCATCCGTGGACCAGCGCACGTCGAAGGATCGGAGCGATCCGATTGCGCTGTTCTTCGGGTGGCTCGGGGGCACGATCGCGATGGGTGTGCTCGGCATCGTCGTGGCATCCGCGTTCGCGGTCAGCGGGCGGCGCCAGCTCGTCACCATCGGCCAGCTCAGCGCGACCGGGGCCGACTCCACGGTACTGCGGCGCTTCCTCGCGCTGCAGGGCACGTTCAGCGGTGCTGCCGGCGCGCTCGTCGGCGTGGCGGGTGGCGCTGCGCTCGTGGCCGCCCTCGACAAGTACATACGCAGCGACGGACGGCTCGCCATCCATGTCGTCGACATCGCGATCGTCGCTATCACGGCGGTGGCCGTCGCCACCGATGCCGCGCTGGTGCCCGCCCGTTCGCTCGCCACGACGTCGGTGCTCACCGCACTCGGCGGCCGCCGCCCGGTGGCGCCGGTGCGACCACGACAGGTGCGCATCGGCGCGATGCTGACCGGTGGCGGGCTGCTCGTCCTCGTGCTGTGCTTCGCTGCCGGGAACTCCGGGTCCGGGTACACGGCGATCGTGCTGATCGCCGCGCTCGCTGCGATCGCCTTGCTCGCCGGCATCTGCTGCCTGGCCCCGGCGATCGTCGCGGTGATCGCCCGTGCCGGCCGAGGTGCCGGTGGCTCGCTGCGCCTCGCGATCCGCGACCTCGAACGGCACCGCGCTCGCTCAGGTGCATTGCTCGCCGCCGTGATCGTCGTCGGTGCCGGGGTGATCGCCATCGGTTCCGCCGTCGACCGCGAGGCGGCGCAGCGCGCCAATTGGTCTTCCTCGTGGTCCCCGGCCGTGATCATCGTCAATACGTACCGCTTCTGGGACGACGGGAACGTCGAGCCGCCGCCTGCGCCGCCGGTCGACGACGTGGCGCCCACCATGCGCCCCAGCGTCGAGGCCGTGGTCGGTCCGGTCCAGTGGGCAGAGCGAGCCACGGTCGT
>JBMOFX010000200.1:0-5299 GCA_049318665.1 Ilumatobacteraceae bacterium
GACGACGAGGCCACCGTCGAACGCGACGGTTCGGCGCTCGACGAGCAACGCAACACCGACGTCGCCGAGCAACTGTCGCTGTTCTCGGTGCTCAGCGCCGTCGCGACCGGTATGTCGGTTCACTCGGTCACCGCGGACGGTGTGGCATACGACGACGAGCCCGAGCAGCCATCGTTCGCCTCGGACGGCATCGACCTCGTACTCCCCGACATCCCCACCGACGCCGGGTTCGCGTACGACACCTCACGCAGCAACGCCGAGGTGAAGGCCGACCTGCGCGCTCGCAACGCTGCGGTCGCACAGCGACTCGTCGACCTCACCGGACTCTCCCACGGGAAGGTCAACGCCGAGATGAACCGCATGGCGAGCGTCGCCACCGTGAGCGCAGCCACGAGCGCGCAGCTCGAGCGACGGCTGCGACACGCGGAGGCCTGGCTCCAACGGGCACGCGGAAGCGGACGGCGGTAGCCTGCCCCCATGCCAGCGAGCGGCGAGCACCACCCCGCCTTCGAGGAGTACTGCGAGTGCATCTTCGAGCTGCAGGAAGACGACGTCGAGGTGATCCAGGCCCGCATCGCCGAGCGTCTACAGGTGAGTCGCCCGTCGGTGAGTGAGATGATCCGCCGCCTCGAGACCGAGCAACTGATCACCAACGTCGGCGGCAGCATCCAGCTCAGCCCGGCGGGGCTCGTGCTCGCGCAGCGCGTCGTGCGCCGTCACCGCCTGGCCGAGCGCTTCCTCACCGACATGCTCGGCCTGTCGTGGGCCGACGCGCATCACGAGGCCGGCAAGTGGGAGCACGTGATGAGCGATGCGGTCGAGGCGGCGATGGACCGGGTGCTCGGGAGCCCGACCACATGCCCACACGGCAATCCGATCCCCGGTTCCACCTATGCCGCACCCGATTCGATGCCGCTCGCATCGCTCGCCATCGGCCAGGAGTTCACGGTCAGCCGCATCCCTGAGGAACTCGAGTTCACGCCGGGCCTCCTCACGTTCCTCGAGGACTCGAGCATCCGGCCGGGACGCAGCGGTGTCCTCACCGCAGCCACGGCCGACGGTGCCGTCACCGTCGAGATCGACGGTCACCCTGTCGACGTCGATGCGTTCGCCAGCGCGCGCATTCTCGTGATGGCCTGATGCGTCCGCGCGCTGTCTGCTTCGGTGTCGTGGTCGTTGTCGCCGCTGGCCTGTTCAACACTGGCTGCGCGACCACCTATGACAAGGCGCTCGTCGCCGACACGTCGCCGTCGACCACCACGTCACTGCCCACAGGTTCTGCGACCGAGCTCCTCGGACAGATGCGAACGGAAGCGTTCGGATTGTCGAGCCTGATCGTCGACGGTGGTGACGACACTGCGGCAGCCGAACGGATCGCCGTGCTGTGGAAGGTCGCGAAGCCCGAGGTGCAGCGTGAGCGATCTGATCTCGTCGACGGGTTCGACCAGGCCGTGGCGATGTGCCAGCGGGCGGTGCAGTTCAGGCGTGGCGCCGATGCCGACAAAGCAGCCCGCAACATCGATCAGCTCGTGACTGCCTTCGACAGCTGAACCGGCACCCCACGAGGGGTCAGCGCATCGATGCGGGCAGGTCGTCGGCGTGCACGACCGTGAGCCGCCGGGTACTGCGGGTGAGCGCCACGTAGAGCGCACGCAGACCCTGGAGCTCGCCGGACACGATCGCCGCAGGCTCGACCACGACAACACCGTCGAGCTCGAGACCCTTCACGACGCTCACCGGGACCACGGTGATGCCGGTGATGATGCCGCTGCGCGTGGCCCGGGCGTGTTCGATGCCCGCCGCCGCCAGCGCGTCGGCTACCTGGTCGACCATCGCGTCGGCAGCGACCACGGCGATCGTGCCGCCCACGATGTCGGCGGCCATCTTGTCCGTCGCCGCCGCCACCTGGGTGAACAGCTCGGCCGGGTCGTCGACGCGCACCAACTCGGGGTGCTCGTCACCGAGGCGAACGCTCACGGGTGCGCGCAGGGTGGGGGTCGCTGCCATCATCACCCGGTTCGCGAGCTCCATGATCTTCTCGGGGATGCGGTAGCCGACGCTCAGCCCGATGACTCGCGACGGCTTGTTGTCGGGCAGGTGACGGAGCACGTCGGTCCAGTCGTTGGGCGCCAGCGCACCGGTCGCCTGCGCGATGTCGCCGACCACGGTCATGCTGCCGTTGAGCGAGCGTCGGGCCGCCATGCGGAGCTGCATCGGCGTGAGGTCTTGCACCTCGTCGATGACGATGTGACCGTAGGTGCGGATCTCGTCCTCGTCGTTCGCGACGCCCTTGCGCGGCGGGCGCGGCCCGAGGTACGAGCGCGCTTCGTCGAGGAGTGCGATGTCGTTGTCGGTCCAGCGGACCTCGGCGACGTCATCGTGGCGAGCGCGGTACAGCGAGAGGTACTCGTCTTCGGACAGGAACCGCTCACCGGCCAGCTTGAGCAGTGCTCGCGAGCCGAACAGGTCGTGCAGCAGTTGGGCGGGCGTGAGCACCGGCCACATCCGCTCCAGCGCCGTGCGCACCTCCGGCATCCCACGCACCGCCTCGCGGATGTCGCGCGGGTCGATCTCACCCTCGCGCCACGTGGCGGCCATCGCAGCCCACACCTCGCTCTCGACCCACTTCCGAGCGGCGTTATGGCGGCGATACCGGCGCTGGGCGTTGCGCACGATGCGCACGCTCTCCTCGGCACGCAGCCGCAGGAACCCGGTGCGGAACGGCAGGACGAGGTCGTCGCGCAGCGGCCGCTCACGATCGGTGACGGCCTTGTCGATGACGTCGGCCATGCGCAGGTCGCCCTTCACGGTGGCAGCGACATGGCTGTCGGCCGGGTCGACCCCGTAGCGCGCCCACTCAACGGTGTTCACGAGATCGTTGAGGACGACCTGTTCGACACCGGCTTCGCCGAGCGACGGCAGCACGCGCTCGATGTAGCGGAGGAACACCCGGTTGGGCCCGATGACCAACACGCCTTGGTCTTCGAGCGGAAACCGGAAGGTGTAGAGCAGGTACGCGGCGCGATGGAGTGCGACGACCGTCTTGCCCGTGCCGGGCCCGCCCTGGACCACCAGCACGCCGGCCTGCGGGCTGCGAATGATCTCGTCCTGCTCACCCTGGATCGTGGCGACGATGTCGCCGAGCCGACCCGTGCGGCCACGTTCGAGCGCGGCGAGCAGTGTCGAATAGCCGCGCAGCGCCGGCCCAGCCGACACCTCGGCGATCGAGTCGTCGCCGGCGACCCCGAGACGCCCTTCACCGAACAACTCGTCCTCGAGCCCCAGCAACGTGCGGCCCTGGACAGCGAAGTGGCGACGCCGCGCCAACCCCATCGTGTCGCGTCCGGTGGCCCGATAGAACGGCTCGGCGACCGGCGCCCGCCAGTCGACCACGACCGGCTCGCTGTTGCCATCGGCCACGGCAAGGCGTCCGATATGGAAACTCTCGACCGATTCGGGGGTCTCGGCGAGACGGTCGATGCGCCCGAACACGAGCGCCGCGTCGCCGAGGTCGAGCGTGGTGAGCCGGTTGACCAGGGCCTCGTCGAAGACGTCCCGTTCGTAGCGCGCCTGGAACGTGCCACCCAGCGTCGCCTCGCTCAGTTCCCTGAGCTTCCAGGCGTCGTTGCGGCTCTGTTCGAGGCAGGCGTAGGCGTAATCGATGTACGCCTGCTCGTCAGCGAGATCGGGGTGCTGCTCCGTCATGGGTCGGAAAACCCTACCGGGCGGCCCGGCAGGTTCCCGTCGTCAGATCAGGCAGGGGGTGTGATCGTGAGCGTGACGCGCGCGATGCCCATGCGCTCGTAGTACTCCACCTGGACAAGGTGGGGGCCAGCGGTGAGCGGCACCACGAAGGACTTCGTCTTGTACTCCTGGTCACACCAGCACTCACCGATGACGTTGCCGTCGACGATGAGGCGATACCCGTCGTCCGACCCGACCTTGAACGTCACGTTGCCCCCGGCGACGTTGATCGTCTTGGAGTACCGAGCGCTGAACTCGTCAGCGGGCACGCGTGCGATGTCGGGCGAACCGTTGCCCCAGTTGTTGTTCGGGAGCCCCTCGCTCTTGCAGAGGCTCGTCGGGCCGGTGAGGTTCCTGTTCGGCCAGTACTCGGCCTTCCAGTCGAGTGTGCTCGGACATGTCGCACCCATGTTTGGTGGCACCGTCGTGGTGGTGGTGGTCGTGGTGGTCGGCGGCACCGTCGTCGTGGTCGTCGTCGTGGTCGTCGTGGTCGTCGTGGTCGTCGTGGCCTTCGGCGCTGTGGTCGTGGTGGCCTTCGGCGCTGTGGTCGTCGGGGCCGGGGTGGTGATGGCGGGGGCTGCCGGTGGCGCCGCGACCGGCGAGATGGTGGGGGCGAGGGTGACGAGTGGCGCCATGGCGATGGTGGTCGTTGTCGGCTCGGGCTCTCCGGCTGGTTCTGGTGGGCCAATCGTGGTGGTCGTCGGACCGGAGGTGGTCGGTGCGTCGAGCATCGGTGTCTCGGGTGCTGGGGCGGCGATCGTCGTGTCGGTGCCGCCCGCGGCGGCGATCGCGCCGGCCACGACCGGGGGAACCACCCCTGGAACGGAGGCCGGAACGGTCACCGACACCGGTGCTTCGGCGTCGATCACGACGATCGTGGTAGAGCTCGCGGCAACGTCGTCGTTCCGGGTCGTTGCCGCGTCGGTCGTGGGCACGGTGATCACCGCGAAACTGGCTGCTGCGACGCCAGCGACCGCCGTGGACACCAACCCGCCACCGATCCCGGCGAGAACGCCGGTCGACGCGGTCGCCGCAGTCGCAGCAGTCGCCGACACCGCCGAGGCGGTTACCGCGCTCATACCACCCGCGGTTGCGCCCGATGCCGCACCTCCGACCGCACCACTCGCACCAGCGCTGCCGCTCGCCGCCGACGCCGACGACGACGACGCACTGCCACTACCCGATGCGTTCGAAGAAGCCAGCGCCGGGCGGGCGAGCAGCGGCGAGGCAGCAAGCCACGACAGCGGGCCCATCACCTTGCGAAGCCGACCAACCGAGATCGACAGGAACGCACGCACCACCACCGGATCGAAGTGCGTACCAGCGCAACGAGCCAGTTCAGTGCGTGCCTCGGACGGCGGACACGGCGCCTTGTACGACCGGGCCGATGTCATCACGTCGAACACGTCCGCGACGGCAACGATGCGCGCAACCTGCGAGATCGAGTGTCCGCTCAACCCGTGCGGGTAGCCGCTGCCATCCCACTTCTCATGGTGCTGCTCGACGGCCAGCACACTGTCACCCAACCAACCCGCCAACGGCGCCGCAAGCTCGG
>JBMOFX010000201.1:0-5275 GCA_049318665.1 Ilumatobacteraceae bacterium
AGGTCCGACCACGAGCCCGAGGCGACCCGACGCATTCGGACCGGCGCCGAGCTCGACGATCTTGTCGAGCAACTCGATCGGGAGGTTGTCGACGACAAACCAGCCGAGGTCCTCCAGGTCGTCGGCGGCCTGTGAGCGGCCGGCTCCGGAGAGCCCGGTGATGACGAGGACGTCGGTCACGAAACCGAGCGTAGAGGCCCGACCTTACGCGTGCGCAGATAGAGCAGCCGCGGGATCGTGCTCGCTGCGGCGTACTCCTCGGCCTTCGCCAGGAAGCCGGGCGGCGGCGCTGGCTCGATCATCCGCTCGAGCAGGAGCCCGCTGTCGGCGAGAGCGTTGACGTAGCGGCTGAGCGGACGGTGGATGAACGGGATGAACACGTCCTTCTCCACCTCTTCGATCGTCTCGTCCTCCACCAGGTACGGACCGATCCGCCAGTACTGCTCAGGCGGGTCGAGGAACTGGTCATCGATCCAGCCGCTGTTCGGTGTCTGGAGCAAGGGGTGGTTGAGGAAGAAGCAGAACCGACCGCCGGGCACGAGCACACGTGCGACTTCCGCGATCGCCTCATCGACGTCGCGAATGTGCTCGAACACGAGGCAGGCGACCACCGCATCGAAGGACTCGTCGTTGAACGGCAGTGCTCCGGCGCCCGCCTTCGCGAACGCGGCCTCACCGCGTTCGTGCGCAACGCGCAACTGGTTCCACGTCGGGTCGACACCGATGACGACGTCGGCACCGAGGCCCGACGCGAGTCGGCTCACCTGGCCGTCGCCACAACCCACGTCGAGCACGCGGCGCGCCCCGGTCAGCTCGGACGCGGCGAGCGGGAGGATCTGCTCTTCGTACTCGGGGTCGGCACCGGCGGTGAAGCCGTCGATCCACCAGTCGGCGTGGGTCTCCCACAGGTCGTCGGGGCGCTGCTCGGTCACGTCGGTCGAGCGTACGGCAACGACCCGTACACTCCGGCCACCACCTCACTCCCGGAGCCACTCATGACGATCGCCTTCCGAGCCGCCGAGCTCGCCGCATCCGACCTCACCGAGAAGCCGCTCGGCCAGCCGTCGGCCGAACCGCTCTCGGGTGACATCCTCACCCGGGCGAAGGTCTACTTCGACATCCCGCAGATCACCTCCGGCACATGGGAATGCGAGCCGGGCGTGTCGCGCTGGGAGTTCACGACTCGCGGCGAAGTGATCTACGTCCTATCGGGCCGGATGACCGTGCACGAAGACGGTGGCGAGCCGGTCGAACTGACCGCCGGGTCGAGCTGCATCTTCCCCATCGGCTGGCAGGGCACGTGGACGGTGCAGGAGACGCTGCGCAAGGTGTTCGTGGTCTATCGGCCCGACGCGGGCTGACGACCGCCACACCCGGGGCGGGTACGGTCGGGTCATGGACATCTCGCTCTGGCCGTCGAACGAACGCCCGTGGGACGAGCTCCTCGGGCTCGCCCAGTGGGCAGAGGCCTCGGGGCTGCACAGCCTCTGGTACGCCGACCACTTCATGCCGAACACGCCCGACGACGCACCGTCGGACGGCCTTGCGCTCGAATGCTGGACCGTGCTCGCCGCAGTCGGCGCGCTCGTGCCGCGGATCACGCTCACGTCGATGGTCTCCCCCGTCACGATCCACCATCCCGTTGTGCTCGCCAAGCGGGTCGCCACGGTCGACCACATCACGGGCGGCCGAGCAGTCCTCGGCATCGGCGCAGGGTGGCAGGTGAACGAGCACACGACCTACGGCTTCGAGCTCCCCGCTCCGGGCGAGCGAGTGACGCGGTTCGAGCGTGCGATCACCACGATCCACGACCTCCTCCACGGCGCCGGTCCGTTCTCACCCCGACCTGCCTCGCTGCCGATCCTCGTGGGGACCGGCGCGCCGAGGATGCTCCGGATCACGGCGAAGTGGGCCGACATCTGGAATGTGTGGGGAGACCCCGACACGGTGGCCGAGCGAACTGCGACCTTCCTCCAGGCGTGCGACGCCGTCGAGCGTGACCCGTCGGAGGTGCGGCGGTGCGCGCAGGCGCTGGTGTTCCTCACCGACAGCGACGAGGCGCGCGACCGTCTCCGTGCCAACGCTCCCGCCGGGCGATCGCTCGTGGGCGGCGCGTCGGAGCTCGTCGACCTGATCGGTCGCTACGCCGAACAAGGTGTCGACGAACTCGCCATCCCCGACTTCACCCTCGGCCGCACCGCCGACGATCGCGCCGCGACCTTGCAACGCCTCCGCGACGAGGTCCTCACCGCCTTCCTCTGAACCCCGTTTGCACACTTTCGCCCCACCCCCGGGGCGAAACCGTGCAAACGGAGTGGTTAGGGGTGGAACTTGGCGTAGATGGCTTCGGCGACGGCGTCGGGAAGGAACGAGTGCGACTTGAGCGACTCGAGTGAGGCCTGCTTCACGGCGTTGACGCCACCCATCACCTGCACGAGCTTCTTCTTGCGTGCCTCGCCGAGGCCGGGGATTCCGTCGAGCGAACTTGCGGTCATCCGCTTGCCACGCAGCTCGCGGTGGAACGAGTTCGCGAACCGGTGCGCCTCATCGCGAATCCGTTGCAGCATGAACAGCGCCTCACTGCCGCGCGGCACCTCGACCGGCGCGCTTCGGCCGGGGAGGTAGACCTCCTCGAACCGCTTCGCGAGCGACGCAATCGGGATCTCGTCGGCCAGGCCGAGACGCTGCACCACGCGTTCGGCGACGGCGAGCTGCCCCTTGCCGCCGTCGACCACAAGCAACTGCGGCGGGTACGCGAACTTGCCGGGCCGCTCGCCACGCTCCCCGATCGGCAGGTCGCGCTCGTTGAGGTAGGCCTGTAGGCGGCGGGTGAGCACCTCCTCCATCGCGGCGTAGTCGTCGTTGCCGGGCACGTCCTTCACCTTGAACCGCCGGTACTCGCGCTTGTTGGGCAGGCCGTCTTCGAGCACCACCATCGAGCCCACGTAGTCGGTGCCCTGAAGGTGCGCCATGTCGTAGCACTCGATGCGCAGCGGCGCCTCGGGGAGCCCGAGCAGGTCTTGGATCTCGGTGAGGGCTCGGCTGCGCGCGTTGTGATCGCCGGCGCGCCGCAGGCGATGACGCAGGAACTCCTCACGCGCGTTGCGGGTGACCGTCTCGTGCAGGTCGCGCTTGTCGCCGCGCTGCGGCACCCGGATTTGCACCTTCGAACCGCGTAGGTGCGCCAGCCACTCTTCGTACGTCGACACATCCTCGCTCTCGACCGGCACGAGCACCTGCTTGGGCACGCCGGCCGGCGGCTCGTCGCCGTACATCTCCTCGAGGATGCGGTCGACCAGTCCACCTGCTGACAGGTCCTCGACCTTGTCGAGCACGAACCCCTTCCGCCCCACCACACGCCCCTTGCGGACGAAGAACACTTGCACGGCGGCTTCGAGTTCGTCGTCGGCGATGCCGATCACGTCGATGTCCTCACTGCGCTCGGCCACCATCTGCTGCTTCTCGATGGCGCGTTGCACGGAGACGAGACGGTCGCGGAGACGCGCGGCGCGCTCGTACTCGAGCTCCGATGCGGCATCGCGCATCTCGCGCTCGAGCCGCTGCACGATCTCATCGGTGTCGCCGTCGAGGAACTCGCAGAGCTCGGTGACGAGCTGGCGGTAGGGCATCTCGTCGATCTCACCGACACATGGACCGCTGCACTTCTCGATGTGGAACAGCAAGCACGGTCGGCCGAGTCGCTGGTGCTCGTTGAACTTGCCCGGGCTGCACGTGCGGATCGGAAAGCTGCGCAACAGCAGATCGAGCGTCTCGCGGATGGCGTACGCGTGGGCGTAGGGGCCGAAGTAGCGAACGCCCTTTCGCTTGCGGCCGCGCATCACGAGCGCACGCGGGAACTGCTCGTCGAGCGTGACGGCGAGGAACGGATAGCTCTTGTCGTCGCGCAGGCGGATGTTGAACCGCGGTCGGTGCAGCTTGATGAGGCTGTACTCGAGCATCAACGCCTCGACCTCGTTGCGAACCTCGATCCACTCCACCGATTCGGCCGTCGCCACCATCTGCGCCGTGCGCGGGTGCAGGTTGCGCGGGTCTTGGAAGTAGTTCGACAGGCGCTGGCGCAGGCTCGACGCCTTGCCGACGTAGATGACCCGACCCTGCGAATCCTTGAACTGGTAGGAACCCGGCGTGTCGGGGATCGTGCCAGCGGGGGGACGTGCGACCATCGGCTCACACGCTACGCCGGTAGGGTTCCCCCCGTGGCAGGCCGCTTCCAGCTCTCGTTCCCCGGTCGCCGAGGCGAAGACGATCCGTGGTTCCGCATCGGCACGCTCGACATCACCACGGCCCGGCTCGTCGCCCTGGTCGGCGGCCTGTCGATGTTCCTGTGGGCGATCAGTCCGGCGATGATGCGGTGGTTCGTCCTCTTCTCCGACGATGTGCTGCGCGGCCAGATCTGGCGACTTGTCACCTGGCCGCTCTACAACGAACCCAGCATCTGGACGGTGGCGACGCTCGCCATGCTCTGGATCTTCGGTGGCGAACTCGAGCGGATGGTTGGCCGCACACGATTCGCGGTCCTGCTCCTGATCCTTGCGTTCGTGCCTGGCCTCTTCGCGACCGGACTCGGCATCACGCTGTTCGGCATCCGCTCCATCGAGATCGCCGTGTTCTGCCTGTTCGCAGCGGAGTTCCCGAACGTCCGGTTCTTCTTCGGCATCCCGGCGTGGGTGTTCGCCGTCGTGATCGTCGGCATCGAGATGCTCCAGCTCGTAGGAAACCGCCAGTCGGAACTGATCATCCAGCTGCTCGTCTCGCTCGCCACCGCCGCGCTGGCTGGTCGCGGGTTCGGCCTGCTCAAGGAGTACGCGTGGATTCCGCGTCTCGGTGGCGGCGGCAGCGGCGGATCGGGCACCAAGCCGAAGTCGTCCAAGCGCAAGCAGTCGCGCGACTTCGATCGCGTGGTCACGCAGGGGCCGTGGACCGGCCCGTCATCCGCCGATCAGGCCGAGATGGACGGCTTGCTCGACAAGATGAACTCCGTCGGGCTCAGCGAAACCGAGCGCAAGCGCCTCAGCGAGCTCGGCAAGCGCCTCCGCGGCCGCTGATCCCCTTCACGAAGGGGTGAGGCCGAGGAGGGGGCGGAGGTAGCGGCCGGTGTGGCTCGCGGCGACGCTGGCGACGTGCTCGGGTGAGCCTTCGGCGACGATGGCGCCGCCGCCACTGCCACCTTCCGGGCCGAGATCGATCAGCCAGTCGGCGGTCTTGATGACGTCGAGGTTGTGCTCGATGACGAGCACCGTGTTGCCCTGGTCGA
>JBMOFX010000202.1:0-5266 GCA_049318665.1 Ilumatobacteraceae bacterium
GCACCGACGCTCGTGCCGCGGTCGGCCTCGACGAGGCGATCGAGCGGGCGAAGATGGCGCGCGACACCGGCGTTGACGCGCTCTTCGTGGAGGCGCCCGAGTCGATCGCCGAGCTCGAGACGATCGCCGCGGCGTTGCCCGACATCACCCTCGTGGCGAACATGGTCGAGACCGGTCGTACGCCGTTGCTCACACCCGCCGAGCTCGCCGATCTCGGCTTCACATTGATCGTGTCGCCGCTGTCGTTGCTGTTCACGATGGTGAAGGCGGTGCAGTCGAGCCTCGACGTGCTCGCCCGCGACGGAACCCTTCGCGATCACCTCGACCGACTGGTCGACTTCGAGGAGTTTGGGCGGACGGTCGGACTCGACGAACACCGAAAGACCGAGGACCGCTACCGCTGAAGCGTTAGTCTGGCGCCGCATTGCATCACGAGTGACCCGACGATCGGCGTGCTGATCAACGGGTCCGGCAACCGGGGAGGAAGCCCCACGGTGCCTGCCCGCTGCTCGAAGCGGGGATGTGGTCTCGGCATCGCCGGGGCAACGACGCTTCCACTCGTGACGCGATGCCGTTGGCAGACAGACGCGCCGGTGGTCCGGTGCGCACGAGCGGAAAGGACGACCCATGGCGACACCACTCCCCGTCACCGGTGCATGGCGTCCCGGTGACCCCCTCGGACAACGGCAGCTTTACACCATGCCCACCGAACGACCGCTCGCGCTCGACACCGAGACCGCCTTGCGCGACGTGACGATCGCGTACGAGACATGGGGCACGCTCGACGAGCGCGCGAGCAACGCGATCCTCATCTGCCACGCCTGGACCGGCGACAGCCATGCTGCTGGCGACGCCGGACCGGGGCATCTCGCCGAGGGCTGGTGGGACGAGGTGATCGGCCCGGGCAAGGCGATCGACACCAACCGGTGGTTCGTCGTGTGCTCCAACGTGCTCGGTGGCTGCCAAGGCTCCACCGGCCCGGCGTCGCCGCACCCCGACGACGGCACGCCCTATGGCAGCCGTTTCCCAGTGGTGACGATTCGCGACATGGTGCGCGCGCAGGCCCGCCTCGCGCATCACCTCGGGGTGCAGCGATGGGCGTCGGTGATCGGTGGATCGATGGGTGGGATGCAAGTGCTCGAGTGGGCGATCACCTTCCCCGACCGCGTGGCGTCGATCGTGCCGATCGCCACCTGCGCGCAAGCGACTGCGCAACAGATCGCATGGGGTGCCATTGGACGGCGCGCGATCCAGCTCGACCCGCGCTGGCGGGGTGGCGATTACTACGACGCTGCGCCTGGCGATGGCCCGTCGGAGGGTCTGGCTGTCGCTCGGATGGTGGCGCAGGTGACGTTCCGGAGCGACAACGTCTTCACCGAACGGTTCGGGCGTGAGATCGCCGATGGCAGCGAGCTGAGCGGCAAGCTGTCGATCAATCAGCGGTTCGAGGTGGAGCGCTACCTCGACCATCACGGCGACAAGCTGATCCGCCGCTTCGATACGAACAGCTACCTCTACATCGCGAAGGCGATGGATCTGCACGACGTCGGTCGCGGCCGCGGCGGACTCCGCAGCGCGATGGCCCGCATCCGCGTCCCTACGCTTGCGCTCGGCATCTGGAGCGACATGCTTTACCCGATGTACCAACAGCGGTTGATTGCCGATCTCGTCTCAGCAAACGGTGTTCGATCGGAGTTCGCGGAGATCGATTCACCCCACGGTCACGACGCGTTCCTCATCGAGCTCGATCAGGTCGGCGCGAAGATCGAGCGCTTCCTCGACAGCATCTAGGGGAGCATCTCGCGCAGCAAGGCCACGCCGCGGCTCGATGCCGGCAGCCGGATCGTGAGCAGCGCATCGTCGGTGACCTCGTTCGGCTCGCCGATGTTGCGCATCACGAACACCGCCTTCTTGCGCGGCGGTGCCTCCGACTCGCTGACGACCCGGAACAGGCTGCCTCGCCGACGGAGCATGCGACGTTGTTCGGCAACCACACCGTTCGCCGTGACGCGCAGCTTCGTCTCGCGCCAGCGGCCGAGCGACGCGCCCTGGGGGGTGATCAGTTGGCCGGCGACGATCATCCGGCGGCCGTCCTTCGACACGTAGTGCGGCTCCATCCGGAACGCGAGCCAACCCGCGCCGACGACGATTCCGATCGTGATCACGGACCAGAGCAGATCCCCCATGCCCACAGCATGGCGCATGCAGAGCGCGCTGTGACGACGGCGTTGCTCGATGATGACTCTCGGGGCCCCGCCGTCGGCCACAATGGCGACCGTGTTCGAATGGGTTCAATTCTCGGCTGCTCCGGTGGCCGCAGCATCGCTGAGTTCCGGTCAGGCAACATTGCGGGTCGCGCTCGCGGCCGGCGGCCTTGCGGTCCTCGGCGTCGCCCTGCTCGTCCTCACCGTTCGGTGGTGGAAGGGGACCCGCCCCGAACCCGAGGCACTCGGGTCGTTGCAACTGATGAGTGATCGTCGGTTCTTGGCGGCGAGCCCCGACGAGCGCGCTGCGCTGCTCGCAGCGGCGCGTCGGCGCGAGGCCGCGGCCGACGCCTGAGCTCGGGTACCCTCGGCGCATGGCCGACCTCGACATCGATGCGATGACCGCCCGCTTCCGCGAACGTGCAGCGGCCGTTCGCAAGCGCCCGCTTCCGCCGGTTGCTGGCGCCGAGCGGCAGTCGTTCATCGAGCAGGCCAACACCGACTTCATGGACTTCGCGATCATCGGTGACGCGGTCGGCACGATCGAGGACGGCGTGCTCGTGTTGCGGGTGGATCTCCGTTCCTCGTGACCGCCGCCGCCCGGCGGCGTTGGCGGTCGAGGGCCCCGGGGCTATCATGTCGTCCGCATTGCGGATGTGGCTCAGCTGGTAGAGCATCACCTTGCCAAGGTGAGGGTCGCGAGTTCGAATCTCGTCATCCGCTCCAAGAAATCCGAGATCAGCGGCCCCTTCGAGGGCCGCTGATCTCGTTTTCGGCCAGGCAGTCGTCACAACCGGATCGGGTCGCTGTTCGGCTGATCGGTTACAGAGCGAGGTGGAGGCGAAGTGCTTCGTCCAGATCCGTTTGCAGTTCGGCGTTCAGCGTGCCGATTCGTCGACCGAGCCGTTCGATGGCGATCGAGCGCACTTGCTCTGCTTGTGCCTTTGAATCGGCAGACAGGCCCGTGGCGCTCGCGGGCAGCAGCACTTGAAACGGGTACACGCGATCCGTGTTCGATGTGACTGGCACGATGGTGACGACCCCTCGGCCGAGGCGTTGAGCGGTGCTGTTGGCACCGTCGTTGCTGACGATGACCGCCGGGCGCTGCTTGTCGGCCTCAGCGCCTCGGACGGGTTCAAGGTCAACGAGCCGGATCTCTCCTCGCCGCATCAGCCCTGTCCGTCTGCAGCCGTGGGCTCCCAGAGCGTTCCCTCATCGGCCGCTTCCCACTCGGCCCACGCGTCTTCGTAGGCGGCACCCAGTTCCGACGCGCGGAGGAGGCGGACTGCTTTGTGGAGCACGGCGGATCTTGAGGCGAAGCCCTCTCGCTCGGCGTACGTGTCGAGGAATTCCACGTCCTCGTCTGGCAGGCTGACGCTGACCTTCATACCCGAATACTACCGACGGTCCTACTCAGGGAGCAACGAAGTACCGCGCCCTCGTGAGCCCGGCGTGAGACGGGTAGCTACCCTTCGAGGGGTGGTCGAGTCCGAGGGTGACAGCAACTCCGTAGGTTCAGTTGATTCCGACGCTGGTCGGCGTCGGCGCCTCACCATCATCGTTGGGATCGCACTCGCGTTCATCCTCGCTGTGACGATCCAGCAAGCGCTCGGCACCCGCGCTGCGAACGACGAGATCGCGCGCGTGCGCACCGCTGCCTCCACCGCCGTCGTGAGCGTTGCGGACATCCCGGTGTCGTTCTACGGAGGCACCGATCCGGTCGCGGCGGCGCTCGATCTCAACGACAGTCGGCTGTCGGCGATCGGTGCACCCGCTGGCGAGTGGTGCATCACGGTCGAGGTCGAGCGCGTCCTCGTGACGAAATCGATCCGATTCGAGCTCGACCCTGCTGGCCGGCTGTCGGAGGTGCCGAGGTGCCCAGCGTCGTAGCGCACGGCCTTCGCCCGGGTGAATGACGTCAGTCGCCGGCGTGCTCGGACAGGTACTGGCGGGCGAGCGGTTCGGGGGCGCATGCCAACCACGCGTCGATGATCGCCTCGCGGAGGATGCCAGGGTCGACCACGTCGAGTTGGATGAGCACGGCGGGGTACTCGTCGAAGTGGGCGATCGTGAAGATGCCGTCGTTGCCGGCTCCGAGTACGGCCGCCTTGTCTGCGAGATCCTCGACCGCTACGGCAAGGATCGGTCCCTGCGGCACGGGTTCGTCGCCGAAGCGCTTGATGTCGGCCTTGGAGAAGGGCCGTTCCCAGGCGAAGGCCTTGCCGCGCACGAACCAGGTCGGTTGGCCGTAGCGGGTGCCTTCGGTGGTCTCGGGCATCGCGGTGATCAGGTGCTGTGCGTCGTCCATCGAGGGCACGAGGTCACCGTACTCAACGGTGAGCTCGAAGACCGGCGTGGCGGGTCAGGTGATGGTCACTCCGATGATCCATACGCCCGCTGCGAGCAGGGTTGAGGTCAGCTCGATGAGCATCGAGATGCCAACGGCGCGCATCGCTGCTTTGGTCGACGGCCACGCTGGCCGAACACCGACCCGCTGCACCTCCGATGCGTAGACGCCAACGACGAAGCCGATGAACACTCCTACGACCGGGACGACGAAGAACCCGACGATGGCCGCCACCCCACCGCTGATCAGCGAGCGGTTGGGAACCCCTTCGGAGCGCAACCCTCGGCCGGGGATCGTGTACTTGACGATCTGGCCGACGGCAATCAGGGCGGTTGCCACACCCACGACGGCCCAACCGGTGGCGGTCCCAACCGTGAAGCCCCACACGACGATGGCCGCCCAGGCGAGCAACGCGCCGGGAAGCAGGGGCACCACCACGCCCACCAGCCCGACGGCGATGCCGACGGCCACGAGCACCTCCACACCGGTCATCCGCAACAGACTGGCAGACCGTCAGATCCAAGGCCGTCATTCCGGCATCTAGCGTCAGTCTGGTTGCAGATTCGTACGAAAAACCGCGCAATCTGCAACCAGAGTTGATGCAGGCGGAACGCGCAGCACATCGGCTGAGGCGCGACCGTCGTGATTGACTAAGGCGATGGCTGCGAGAATTGAGATCACCCGAGAGATCGCTGCGTCACCCGACGCGGTCTAC
>JBMOFX010000203.1:0-5236 GCA_049318665.1 Ilumatobacteraceae bacterium
TCCTGTGGATGTGGATCGGTGGTGCGCTCATGGCCATCGGCACCGTGCTCTCCGCATTCCCCGGCCGGCGCCGCATCCCGACGGCCCCGGTGTCTGAACCGGCGCCGATCGAGGAACCCGTCGGTGTCTGACCAGTCGGTGTCTGACCAGCCGGTGTCTGACGAGGCCACCCTCGCCGACGCGCCCAACGCGCCTGGCCGCCGCCGCGTTGCGCCCTTCATCGTGCTGGCGATCGCGATCGCCATGGCAGCGTTCTTCGTCGTGCTTGCGCAGAGCAACGCGAGCAACACCGACGAGGTGCAGTCGTTCCTCCTCGGCCGGCCAGCGCCGACGGTGGTGAGCACCACGATCGATGACGAGCCATTCGATCTCGCTCGACGAAAGGGGAGCTGGGTGGTGTTCAACTTCTTCGATCCCACCTGCGTCCCGTGCGTGCAGGAGCACCCGGAGCTGGTGCAGTTCTCGAAGGATCAGCAGGCGATCACCGACGGTGCCGAGTTATACACGATCATCAACCGCGGGAGCGACGACGCGGTGCGCACCTTCTTCACCGACAACGGCGGCGACTGGCCGATCGTGCGCGACAGCGACGGCTCGATCTCGGTGTCGTTCGGGGTGGCGAAGGTGCCCGAGACGTGGATCATCGATCCGAACGGCATCGTGCGCGTGCGCTACCCGGGCACCGTCACGGCCGAGCAACTCGGCGGGCAGCTCCAGTCGATGCGCGAGCAGGGGTTGTAATGGCGTCTTCGTCTCGGTCGGCTCGATGGAAGGCGGCGAAGGGTTGGCCGGGCTGGGCGCTGCTCGGCGTGGTGGTGGTGGCGCTGCTCGTCGTCGGGGTCTCGACCAACGACGCCGCTGCGACGCCCGAGGAGCGCGTCGAGATCATCAGCAAGCGTCTCGCCTGCCCGATCTGCGACGGCGAGAGCGTCTTCGAGTCGCGCAACAACGCGAGCGCCGCGATCCGCAACGAGATCAAGTCGCAGGTCGCGGCCGGCACCGCATCCGACGACGAGATCGTCACGTTCATCGAGCAGCGCTACGGCGGCCAGGTGCTGCTCGTGCCGAAGTCGACCGGATTCGATGCGCTCGTGTGGGCGATGCCGGTGTTCGCGGGGGTGTGCGCCGTCGCCGGGCTCGCGTTCGCCTTCCGCCGATGGAAGCGCGCCGCCGACACCGTGCCCACCGACGACGACCGGGCGTTGGTCGCCGCCGCGCTCGACGCCGATCAACGTGGACGTGTCGATGAACCCTGATCGATTGGCCGAGCTGGAGGAGGAGCTGCGGTTCCTGCTCCGCTCGATCGAGGATCTCGATCGCGAGCACGCTGCCGGCGACGTCGACGAGCAGGATTACCCGATCCTGCGCGACGGCTACACCGCGCGGGCGGCGACGGTGATGCGCTCGATCGACCAGGGCCGCGCCGCGCTGCCCGTCGGCGGCCGTGCATCGAAGCGGTCGATCGCGATCGGCATCGTCGTCGTGATCCTGGTGGCCGCGGGCAGCGGATGGTTCGTCGCGAGCCAGTCGGGTCAGCGGTTGACGGGGCAGCCAATGACTGGCGGTGCACCGGTCGACGAGGTCGCATCGAAGCTCGCCCAGGCCCGTTCGCTGCTCGGCACCGATCAGCTGCAGGCAGCGCAGCTGTATCGCGAGGTCCTCGACATCGAGCCCGACAATGCCGAGGCCCGCACGTACACCGCGTGGTTGCTCGCGCTGTTCGCGCAGAGCACGTCGTCGACCGAGACCGGTGACCTCGCGGTGCAGCAGTCACGAGACAGCTTCGAGGCCGTGCTCAAGTCGAATCCCGGGTACGCCGACGCGCACTGTCTGTACGCGGTGGCCAACGGACGCTTCTACCCGGAGCCCGATCTCGAGCTCGCGAAGCGAGAGGCGCAAGCCTGTCTCGACAACAATCCGCCGACGGAGATGCGCGGGCTCGTCGAACAGTTCCTCACGTCGCTGCAGGACGCGACCACCACCACGACCGGTTGACCGGCCCAGCGATCAGGCCGGTGGCGGCGTGACGACTGCGCTCAAGAACTCACCGTCGGCGCTGCGCTCGATCGTCCACACGGTCGCCTTGCGCCAATCGGCCGGCATCGAGATCGCGCAGCCACGACGCTGCAGCGCAGCGATCGTCTCGGGGATCACGTCGCCGTGCGAGCACAGGACCGCACCGTCGGCGACGCTGCCGAGGAGGTCGATCGCCCCGTCGAACGGCTCGCCCTCGCGCAGTCGCTCGTCGTCGCGCACGTCGAGGTCGAGGAGCGCGCCGAGCGGTTCGAGTGTCTGGCGGCAGCGCAGATATGGGCTCGAGGAGAGTGTGGTGACACCTTCCTTGCGCAGTCGCTTGGCCAACGACTGCGCTTGCTTCCACCCGTTCGGCGACAGTGGTCGGAGCAGGTCGTCGCCCTCCCAGCTCGATCGGCTGCCGGCCTTCGCGTGCCGGACGAGGAAGATGCTCATGCTTCCCGGATGACGGCGGCGTGGCGTGCGGCCAGTTGACGAATCACCACGATCAACGCCGCCCGTGAGGCGAGGGCAACGAGCCCAGCGATGACGAGGAGTGGCAGCTGGTTGGTCACCGATTCGGCGAGGACCTTGGCGTTGGCGTCGGTGTTGGTGCTGTTGCGGAAAAAGCCGGCGAAGAGCGAGAGGGCCGAGACGAGCCCGAGCAGTATCGATGCGACCGACAGCACGAACCATGTCGTCACAGCTGGTGACGATCGGTCGCGGGTCCACGAGTCGTCCGTAGGTCCGTGGTCGGGGTTCGAAGCCTTCCAGTGCTCGTTGAGCGTGAAGAAGGCGAGGATGCCGAACGTGCAGGGGCTCAGCACCCACGCGACGATGGTGAGCCCAGGCTTCCAGGTGAGTTGCTGCCGTCCGAGTCGGATGAGGTTGCCGGCGATGCGGAAGCTCCAGATCACGAGGAGCACGAACGCAGCCAACCGAATAGCGCTGCCCAGGCCGGAGATCGCGTTGTACGCGCGGGCATCGTTCTCGAACGACTGCAGATCGATCACTTCATCGAGGTACTGGCGTGCCGACGAGCGCAGCGCAACCTGCAGGCCGAGCGCGAACGCCGAGATCACGAGCGCCACGATCTCGAGCACGACGAGCGCCTTCGACAGGGTGCCGATCGGCTTGAACACGCCGCTTCCGAGGCTCGCGTTGCCGTACGGCACGTAGCCAGGCGGCGGCGCGATCATCGATGGCGGCGGTGGCGGCGGCATCGGCGTCGCAGGGGGAACGGCCGAGTTGGGGTCGCTCATGTGGGGCACGCTAGCGAACCGGATGGTCTGACGTGCCGAAGCTGGTCGTGCGAGGCACACTTGGCCGCGTGGGATTCTTCGATCGCAACCGCAAGGAACTCGAGAAGAAGGGCATCGATCCGGCCCGTCTTCCCCCTGGCCAATACCTCACCGACCGGTTCCCGGTGTTGCACGTGGGCGACGTGCCGACTTACGCGCCCGGCGAGTGGGATCTCACCGTCAGCGGTCTGGTCGACCATCCGTTCACGCTCACCCTCGACGAACTCAAGGCGCTGCCGTCGGTGACGCTCACCTTCGACATCCACTGCGTCACCAAGTGGAGCAAGTTCGACACCTCGTGGACGGGCGTGCGCGTGCGCGATTTGTTTGAGCGTGCCGGCGTGCAGCCCGGCGCGACACACGTGATCGAGCACGCGGAGTACGGCTACACGACCAACCTGCCGATCGCCGACATCACCACCGACGAAGCGATCGTCGCCTACGCGTACGAGGGCGAAGACATCGAGCCGATCCACGGCGGCCCCGTCCGCATCGTCGTGCCCCATCTTTACTTCTGGAAGAGCGCGAAGTGGGTGCGCTCCCTCGAGGTGAAGGACCGCGACGTTGCCGGTTTCTGGGAGCGCAACGGCTACCACATGTACGGCGACCCCTTCATCGAACAACGCCACCGAGGCGACTGACCGCCTCGCTCGTCGGTGGGGCGCTATCTGCGGCGAAGGTCCGACCTTTGCCGTGATCCGGTTGCACACCGCCACATCGCGCCAAAGGTCGTCAGCCTCACCTTGATGAGAATCAATCGAAGTGGGGAAACGTGAAGAAAGACGTCTGTGTTGCGTACGCGACGAGGGTGTCGCCGTCCCAGATCGCCATGTCGACGGACGCGTATCCGTCCCCGGCCCAACGAGCCGTGTTGTGGCCGAGCATCCACGGACTCCGGCAATCGGCGCACATGTGCACCGTGAGGTCGACACTCGGTGCGAACCACGGTCGCCCGGTGGGGCCGAGGCGCTGACCGATGGCGCCCGGCATCGTGTCGGCGATGAGGACGATCGCGAACGGGTCGATCCGTGCGTCGCCATCGACCCATGGGGTCTCATCGAACCGATACCACGAGGCCTGGTCGGCGGTTCGCACGCTGACCTCCTCCCACGGCGCAACGCCACTCGCAGCGCGGCCTTCAACGCGTGTGGCCCAGAAGGGGTTCGGCGGCGCCGACTGCACACCGGGAGGCGGAGGATCGCGAAACGACGGGCATGCGTCCGGTAGCGGAACATCGGGTCGTCGCAGTTCGGTGAACTCGAAACCTTCGCGTGATGAGCCGAAGACAGCGGTGGTGACGTGTCCGTTCGCGGAGCCCGGGTTGTGCACGTGGGCACGCACATGTGACATCGATCTGCCGCGGCGAAGCACCTCGACCTCGATCTCCAGATCGCCGTCCGCGACCTGGCCGATGAACAGCGTGTGCATCGATCGCAGCTGATGTTCCGGGTTGCCGAGCGCGTCGCTCATGGCGCGCAGTGCGACTGCCGTGACGACACCACCTTGTGGGAGTGGGCGCAGATTCCATGAGCCGTCGAGGAATCCGCGGTAGCGGCCCTCGGCGATCTTGTCGACCGTGGTGGCGCTCGCGAACGGGTTCACGCCGGCGACCGTAGTTGGCGACCCGGGGCCGCTCGTGGCCGTCTTGGCGCTGAGGAGCCCCCAGTCCGAAACGTCAGCTGATTTTGAGGCTGGGGCTGAAGATCTTGCGGGGCTTCAGTTCGACGGCGATGCGGCGGGCGATCTCTTGGAACGCTTGCGAGGCTTCGCTCGATGGGTCGATGGCGGTGATCGGCTTGCCGTCGTCGCCGCCTTCGCGGAGCGCTGGCACGAGGGGGAGTCGTCCCAACAGCGGCACGCCGAGCTCGTCGGCGAGCTCTTGTCCGCCGCCGCTGCCGAAGATCTCGTACTGCTTGCCGTCG
>JBMOFX010000204.1:0-5232 GCA_049318665.1 Ilumatobacteraceae bacterium
GGGCTGGTGGGCGACGAGCAGGTGGTGGTGCCCGAGTGGCGCGGTGGTCGTCAGCCTGCCGATGCGTATCGCTGGGTGCCTGCCTCGCTCAGCCCCCTGCTCGACCCGGGTGCCCGCGGCGACCGTGTGGAGCGCGGGTCGGCCGGTGCGTCGCCGACTGGCGCACCGTGGCCGGGATCGCTGCCAGCCCCATCACCAGCCGAGATCTACGCCGAGCCGGTGTCGGCCGAGGTCGTCGATGCCGATGGTCGCCCGGTGTCGGTGAGCGGTCGCGGTGTGGCGAGCGCGTCGCCCGCGGTGCTGCGGATCGCCGGTCGTAGTTCTGCGTCGGTCGCAGCGTGGGCCGGCCCGTGGTTGATCGAGGAACGGTGGTGGGATGCCACACGCCATCGGCGTGTGGCCCGGTTCCAACTCCTCACCGATGACGGCCATGCCTACCTCGCCACCATCGAACAACGTCAGTGGTGGCTCGTCGCCGAGTACGCCTGAGCGAACGTCCCCCGACCTCGACAGCGCCGTCGTCGAACACGATGTGACAACACGTTGATACGTACGGACGTGATGCCACGTCGTGTTCGCCGAAACCCCGGGCGCCGCGCCCTGCGCAGGCGCCGATCAGGCGGAGACGAGTGCGCGGCCGTCTTGGTCTTCGGTGACCGTGCGGAGCAGGTCGGTGCTCAAGCGGAAGCCGACGCCGCGCACGGTGTGGATGAACCGCAGCTCGGGGGCGAGCTTCTGCAGCTTGCGACGCAGGTTCGACAGGTGCACGTCGACGACGTGGGTGTCGCCCACCCAGTTCGGTCCCCACACTTCTTCGAGGAGCTGGGTGCGGGCACGAACCTCTGCGGGGTGACGGCAGAGCTGTTCGAACAGTGCGAACTCGATGCGGGTGACCGGCACGTCCTGGCCGAGCACGCGGATCTCCTTGCGTCCGACGTCCACGGTGAGTGGACCGATCGTGATCAGCGAGGCGGCCATCGGGTCCCAACGGGTGTGCACGTTGCGAGGGCGGCGGAGCAGCGCCTGGCACTTGGCGGCCAGTTCATCAGGAGTCACCGGCACCGACACGGCGTCGTCGGCACCGGCGCGCAGCGCACGGATTCGCATCGCGTCAGCGCCGGGGGGAGCGATGGCGACGAGGTATGAATCCGAGAGCCCGCGAACCGTGTCGAACAGGCTGCCGCCCTTGGGGCTGGCCAGTTCGAGATCGATGAGCAGAACATCGGGGGAGAAGGACTCTGCGAGCATCAGCGCGGCCGACCCTTCGGTCGTCGCGCTCACGGAGAATCCGCGCTCACGGAGGGCCACGCCGACAACGCGGCGCAGGAGGGCATCGTTCACCGCGAGCAGCACTCGTGGTGCGAGTTGTGCGTCTGGTTCCATCCGAGTGTCTCCGCAATCGTCCGTGTCGCTTGGGTTGTCCCTGTTGGGTACGGGAGACGTATCGGCAGCGTCATGAGCTACCTCAAGCAGATTTCTGCAATGGGACTGTCTGCGCTCGCGGGAACGTCCGGGCCTAGCGTGATTGGTCATGCAAGATGCGGTGAGACACCTGGCCGAAGCCGTCGCGATGCGACGACCCGTCGATGCGCGCGAGCGCTCGTCGCAGGCAGCGTTCGCGGAGGCGATCGCCACGTTGGAGCGTCCGTTCGACGAGCACGCGTCGAAGGTTCACGTGACGGCATCAGCGATCGTCACCTCCGAGCGCGGTGTGGCGCTGCACCTCCACAAGCGGCTGAAGATCTGGTTGCAACCGGGTGGCCACATCGAGGCGGGCGAGACACCGTGGGATGCGGCGCTGCGCGAAGCGGTCGAGGAGACCGGGCTTCCCGTCACCTTCGCGAGTGAGCCGCCCGAGCTGCTCCACGTTGATGTCCACCCGGGTCCGCGCGGCCACACGCACCTCGACGTTCGGTATCACCTCGTGTCGCCGTTCGTGCCGCCCGCGCCGGCGGTCGGGGAGAGCCAGCAGGTGCGGTGGTTCCGTTGGCACGAAGCGGTCGCACTCGCCGAGCCCGGTCTCGAGGGGGTGCTGCGCGCGCTGCAGCCCGGCGAGCCGAACATTCGCCCGGCCCGCGGTTCCGACGGTCTCGACTGCGCACGGGTGTACCTGCGGTCGCGTCAGTTCGGCATTCCCGATGTGCCGACCATCCACGACGACCGTGAGGTGAAGCGGTGGTGGGCCGACGAGGTGGTCGGGCGGAGCGACGTCACCGTCGCCGAGCTCGACGGCACGATCGTGGCCGTGATGGTGCTCGACCAGGGTGGTGGCGGGACGGGTTGGATCGAACAGCTCTACATCGATCCGGCATGGATCGGGCGCGGGCTCGGCGAGCGACTCGTCGAACGCGCGAAGCAGCGGTTCGCGACGGGCTTGCAGCTGTGGACCTTCCAGGTGAACGACCGTGCGCAGCGGTTCTACGAACGGCTCGGTTTCGTGGAGGCTGAGCGCACCGATGGTCGAGCGAACGAGGAGCGGGCGCCCGACATCCGCTACACGTGGACGGCATCGTCGGTGTGACCGACGGCATGTCGCCGTCGGTCGCATCACGATATATCGTGACTGCACTCAAGTGATCGAAAGTCGATCACGAACCAACACATGAAGGATACGAAACACATGAGACACCCTCACCAAACACGAGGAACCGGTCGCGACGAGTACGGCATGCGCCCGGGCGGTCCGCCGCCCGGACGAGGCGGTCCACGTCGTCCCGGTGGCCCACGGATGCGCCGCGGCGACATCCGACTCGCCCTCCTGGCGGCACTGGTCGACGGCCCGGCACACGGGTACGAACTGATCCAGCGCCTCGAGGAGCGCACCCAGGGTCGATGGAAGCCGAGTCCCGGCTCCGTCTACCCAACCCTCACCATGCTCGAGGAACAGGGCTTCGCCCGGAGCGAGCAGCGCGATGACAAGCGCATCTACACCATCACCGAAGCCGGCCAGACCGAGCTCACCACCCGGACCACCGAAGCTGGCGGACCACCGTGGATGCTGGGCAACGACCCGAGCGGCGGCGCACACGGCGGGCTGCGGCACGCTATGGGCCAGCTGCTGATGGCAGCTAAGCAGGTAGGTGCCGTGGGTGACCCGGCACTCGTCGAGCAGGCCACCGCCGTGGTGAACGACGCCCGACGCAAGATCTACGCCCTGCTCGCGGAAGCATGACCGTTTCGCTGTTCCGGCCCGTCGACGTGGCTGGAACAGCCCCTTGTGATGTCGAACGTGTGTTCGGTATGGTCGCGGGATGGGGTTCAACAACCCGGACATGCCGTGGAAAGACGTCGAGGCGCTGCTGTCAGGTCGCGCCCCGGCGGGCCAGCGCGGCAAGGACGGGCGCACCCCCGGCTCACCGTCGTGGAACGCCGGCGGTGACGGCCCGGCGTGGAGCCGCAAACGGCAACCGTTCGAACCCAGCGCCCCGGCATCGAGTCCGGCGCGGTCGACCGTTCCCTATGCCGAGCTGCACTGTCACTCCAACTTCTCGTTCCTCGACGGGGCGTCGCACCCCGAGCAGCTCGCCGAGGAAGCCGACCGGCTCGGCCTCGAAGCGCTCGCCCTCACCGATCACGACGGGTTGTACGGCGTGGTGCGGTTCGCCGAAGCGGCACGCGCGGTCGGTCTGCCGACGGTGTTCGGCGCGGAGATCACGGTCGGCTCGGTCGACGGGCGCGCTGCCCGCCATGAGCACGAGACGCTGCAGCAGGTCGCCGTTGCGTCCGACGGTGAGCGCCACGCGCCCGACCCGCACGGCCATCACCTCCTCGTGCTCGCCGACGGCACGCAGGGCTATGCGCGTCTCGCTCGTGCGCTGAGCCTCGGGCATCTCGCGGGCGAGAAGGGGTCGCCGCAGTTCACGCTGCCCGACCTCGCCGAGGCCGGGCGCGGGCACTGGTGGGTGCTCACCGGTTGCCGCAAGGGCACCGTGCCCGCAGCGCTCCTCGCCGATGGGCCAGCGGCCGCGCGACGCGAACTGCAACGACTCATCGAGCTGTTCGGGCGCGACCGTGTGCTGGTTGAACTGTGGGATCACGGCGACCCGCTCGACTCGGCACGCAACGACGCGCTCGCCGAATTGGCCGGCCGACTCGACCTGCCCTGCGTCGCCACCAACAACGTCCACTACGCCGCGCCAGCGCAGCGTCGCCTCGCCACAGCGATCGCTGCGGTGCGCGCTCGGCGCAGCCTCGACGAGCTCGACCCGTGGCTGCCGGCCGCCTCGGGCGCGCACCTGCGCAGCGGGGCCGAGCAGGCGCGCCGCTTTGCCCGCTACCCGGGCGTGGTTGAACTCGCGGCCGAGATCGGTCGGGCCGCTGCGTTCGACCTGTCGCTCGTGGCGCCGAGCCTGCCGCCGTTCCCGTGCCCGCCCGGCCCTCACGGCACGCCGCTCACCGAGATGGCCTACCTCCGCCAACTCGTCGAAGTGGGTGCCCGCCGCCGGTACGGCGACCGACCCACCGCGCACGAGGATCTGTCGGTGCGTGCTCGCGCGTGGCGCGTGATCGACCACGAGCTCGAGGTCATCGAAGGCCTCGGCTTCGCCGGCTACTTCCTCGTCGTGTGGGACATCGTCGAGTTCTGCAACCGGGCGAACATCTACTGCCAGGGCCGTGGCAGTGCGGCCAACAGCGCGGCGTGTTACGCGCTCGGCATCACGAAGGCCGATGCGGTGTCGCTCGGGTTGCTGTTCGAGCGGTTCCTGTCGCCCGAGCGCGACGGACCGCCCGACATCGACCTCGACATCGAGAGCGATCGCCGCGAGGAGGTGATCCAGTACGTCTACGAGCGCTACGGCCGTCACCACACCGCGCAGGTCGCGAACGTCATCACCTATCGGGCGCGCTCATCGGTGCGCGACATGGCTCGCGCGCTCGGCTTCGCGGTCGGTCAGCAAGATGCGTGGAGCAAGCAGATGGACGCGTGGGGAACGGTGCGCACCACCGTCGACCAAGGTGGTCACGACATCCCGGCGTCGGTGATGGAACTCGCCCTCGAGATCGAAGACGCGCCGCGCCACCTCGGCATCCACTCGGGCGGGATGGTGATCTGCGATCGCCCGGTCATCGAGGTCTGCCCCGTCGAATGGGCGCGCATGGAGCGACGCAGCGTGCTGCAGTGGGACAAGGACGACTGCGCGGCGGTGGGCCTGGTGAAGTTCGACCTGCTCGGCCTCGGCATGCTCAGCGCGCTGCACTACGCGGTCGACCTCGTGCGTGAACACCGCGGTT
>JBMOFX010000205.1:0-5206 GCA_049318665.1 Ilumatobacteraceae bacterium
TCGTCAACAACGCCGGCATCCTGCGCGACCGTGTGCTCGTCAACATGACCGAGGAAGAGTGGGACGCCGTCATCGCGGTCCACCTCAAGGGAACGTTCGCCCCGAGTCGCTGGGCTGCGGCGTACTGGCGTGAGCAGTCGAAGGCCGGCAAGCAGGTCGACGGCCGCATCATCAACACCACCTCCGTCAGCGGCATCTATGGCAACCCCGGCCAGACCAACTACGGCGCGGCGAAGGCCGGCATTGCCGCGTTCAGCAATATCGCGGCCCTCGAACTCGCCCGCTACGGCGTCACGGTGAACGCGGTCGGACCGGTCGCGCTCACCCGCATGACCGAGGGCCTCGGGCCGGCACCGGAGACCGACGAGGAGCGCGAAGCACGCTCGCCGCGTTGGATCGCCCCGATCGTCACCTGGCTCGCATCGGCCGAGTCGAAGGGTGTCACCGGCCGCGTGTTCGAAGCGAGCGGTCAGACCCTCGCGATCGCCGAGGGCTGGGTGCGCGGACCGCGCACCGCGCCGATCGACGACCCGACGAAGCTCGGTCCGGTCGTCGAGGAACTGCTCGCCCAGGCACGCAAGAACTCCGGCATGGACGGTTCACCGGGCAGCTGGCCTCAGCCGCGCTGAAGCACCGACACGTCGATCACCTGCGAGAACCGATCGTGGCGGCGCACACCTGCCCGGGCGCGGTCGGCGACGGCAACACGTTCGAGCACTGACGCTGGGTAGTTCAAGGTGAGCGTCACGTGCACGTCGCGACCGTGTCGGCGAACCGCCACCGAGAACGGCTGCTCGGGGCCCACCACCTCGCGCAGGGTTGCGTCGACCGTCGCCTCGTAGTCGCGACAGATGTGGCGCTCGGCCTCATCCGCGAGGTCGTACAACCGCGGGCCACTCAGGGGTTCGTCCGGATCGATCTCGACCACGCCGACCCGGTGGCGGGCGGCGCAGACCGAGCCCATCTCGCCGAGGCCGCGTCGTGTCTCGCTCGAACGTGCGATGACCGCGAGATCGACCGACGACTCGAGCGGGCACGCTTCGAGCTGCGCGACGCCGCGGCATGGGCCACCGTGCTGGTCGTTGCAGATCGCGACCGCGTGGCCATCATGCGTGAGTGACTGCTCGACGACCTGGGCGTCGAGCGGGTTGTTGGCCACCAGCAGGATCTTCATGGGGACATTCAGCCAGCGACCGATTCGGCCGGGTAGAGCCGTTGGTCCCGATTCGGTCATGATGAACCCATGCCACTGAACCCTGATGCTGTCGGTGCGACCGGTGATGTCCGCACCATCTCATGGACGTCGAAGGACGCGCTCCTCTATGCCGTAGGCATCGGTGCCGGACAGGCTGAGTTGCCGTTCACCACGGAGAACACCAAGGACGTCGAGCAGGTCGTGTACCCCACCTTCGCCGTGGTCGCCGGCTCGGGCACGCAGTCGCCCGGAGCCAGCGCGATGAGCAAGATCGGCTCGTTCAACTTCGCGTTGCTCGTTCATGGCTCCCAGGCCATCACCCTGCACCGCCCGATCCCCGTTGAGGCCACCGCCACCACCCAGGACAAGGTCGTTGCGATGTACGACAAGGGCAAGGCGGCAGTCGTGGTGATGGAGGCCGAGGTGAAGTTGGCGTCGGGCGAGCCGCTGTGGACCACTCGCTCGTCGGTGTTCATCCGCGGCGAAGGCGGTTGGGGTGGCGAGCGTGGACCGTCCGGCCCGCAGAACGAGCCGCCCGCCGACCAGACACCCGACCACGACATCACGCTGCAGACCTCGCCCGACCAGGCGTTCATCTATCGCCTCAGCGGCGATCGCAACCCGTTGCACACCGATCCGTCGTTCGCGGCGATCGGCGGCTTCGATCGCCCGATCCTCCACGGGCTGTGCACCTACGGCTTCACCGGCCGTGCGCTGCTCGGGGCGCTCGCCGGCAACGACGTCAGCCGCTTCCGCCACATCGAGGGCCGCTTCTCCTCACCGGTGATGCCCGGCGATGCGCTCACCGTTCGCGCATGGGTCACCGAGCCGGGCACCGCAGTGTTCACCACGAGCGTCGGCGACCGCGTGGTGATCGACCAAGGCCTCGTGCGCTTCAGCTGAGCGACGCTCAGTCGAGCGCGCGAAGCCGCTCGACGATGTCGGTGAGGGGGACGTCGCTGCGTTCGCCGCTGCGGCGGTCCTTCAACTCGACCAAGCCGTCGGGCAGCCCGCGACCCACCACGACGATCGTGGGGATGCCGATCAGTTCGGCGTCGTTGAACTTGATGCCGGGTGACACCCCGACGCGGTCATCGAGCAGCACCCGCAGGCCGGCCGCTTCGCACGCCTCGGCCAGTGCCTCCGCAGCCGGCAGTTGCGGGTCGGTGGGCTTGCCGGTCGCCACGATGTGGACGTCGGCGGGCGACACCTCGCGCGGCCAGATGAGCCCGCGGTCGTCGCAGTTGATCTCGGCGATCGCACCGACAGCGCGAGACACGCCGATGCCGTAGCTGCCCATCGTGACGGTCTGGGTCTTGCCGTTCTGGTCGAGCACGGTGAGCCCGAGCGCGTCGGCGTACTTGCGACCGAGTTGGAAGATGTGCCCGATCTCGATGCCGCGAGCGATCTCGAGCGGCGCGCCGCACGTGGGGCACGGATCGCCGCCATGTACTTCGGCAGCCTCGACCATGCCGTCGCCGGTGAAATCGCGCCCGGCGATCAGATCGACCACGTGCTTGCCCGACTCATCGGCGCCTGTGATCCAACGCGTGCCTGACACGATGCGCGGGTCGAGCAGGTAGCGGATCCCCGCTGGCTTGTCCTCGCCGAGCGCGCCCGGCCCGATGTAACCCTTCGCGAGATGCGGGTTCTTGGCGAAGTCGTCCTCGGAGAAGGGCTCGATCTCGGCGGGGGAGACCTGCGCCTCGAGCCGCTTCATGTCGACCTCACGGTCACCCGGCACGCCGATCGCCAGCGGGGTGATCGAGCCGTCGGGATGCTTCAGCTTCACGACCAGGTTCTTCAACGTGTCGGCCGCCGTCCAGTCGCGGTCGGGTCGGCGGAGGTCATCGCGCGCGTTGAACAGGTCGACCAGGGTCTGGATCGTGGGCGTGGCGGGGGTGTCGACCACGCGCGCCGCGGGCGCATCGTCGAACGGCACCGCAGTAGGCGGCTGGACCTGCACGGCTTCGGTGTTCGCGGCGTAGTTGCACGAGGTGCAGCGCACGTAGGTGTCCTCACCGATGGGCAACGGGGCGAGGAATTCCTCGCTGGCCGAGCCACCCATCGCCCCGCTCACCGCTGACACGATCACGTAGGGCATGCCCAACCGCTGGAACGTGCGCTGATACGCGACTCGGTGCTTGTCGTAGCTCGCCTGGAGCCCCGCATCGTCGATGTCGAAGCTGTACGAGTCCTTCATCGAGAACTCGCGGCCGCGGAGCAGGCCGGCGCGCGGCCGGGCCTCGTCGCGGAACTTGTTCTGGATCTGGTAGATCACCAGCGGCAGGTCCTTGTAGCTGCTGTACAGGTCCTTCACCAGCAGGGTGAACATCTCCTCGTGGGTGGGCGCGAGCAGCATGTCGGCGCCGCGCCGGTCCTTCAGACGGAAGAGGTTGTCGCCATAGTCGGTCCAGCGACCGGAGAGTTCGTACGGCTCGCGGGGGAGCAGGGCGGGGAAGTGGACCTCCTGAAAGCCTTCCCGATCCATCTCCTCGCGCACGATCCGCTCGACGTTGCGGTAGACCATCCATCCGAGTGGCAGCCAGGTGAACCCACCGGGCGCCGCACGCCGGATGTAACCGGCCCGTACGAGGAGGCGATGGCTCGCGACCTCGGCGTCGCTCGGATCCTCGCGGAGGGTACGGACGAACAGATGCGACAGGCGGAGCACGGGCGGAGGTTACCGGCCACCACCAGTGCTCCCGGCCGATATACTCGACCGGTCTTTGAGTTCTGAGAACGAAAGGCGTGGGCCTCAGGGTCCACGCCTTTTCTATCGAATGGGCTCAGGACGGGCCCAGGACGGACCCAGCGAGACGGCATTGCGACCGGAAGGAGGCGAACATGAGCGACCAGATCATCGACAAGGTCACCCGGCTCATCGCCCCGATGGTCACCGACATGCAACTCGACCTCTACGACATCGAGTTCCGTGGTGGCGTCCTCCGGGTCACGGTCGATACCCCCCCGGGTTCCGAAGCAGGTGTGTCGCTCGACGACATCTCGCTGCTCACCCGCATGATCTCTCGTGATTTCGACCACGACGACCCGATGCCGGGTTCGTACACCCTCGAGGTCACCAGCCCTGGGCTCGAGCGCACCTTGCGCACCGCACGACACTTCGAGCGCGAGATCGGCAAGACGGTCGCGCTGCGGTTGCGCGACGTCGCAGCGGGCGAACGGCGCCTGCAGGGCACCCTCGTCGCAGCGAACGAGACCGAGGCGACCATTCGCCTCGACGACACCCTCGACGAGCGTGTCGTCCCGTACGAACAGATCGACCGGGCCAAGACGGTATTCGTCTGGGGTCCGGCCCCGAAGCCCGGCAAGCAGCCGTCGGGCAAGAAGAAGCAGCAGGCTGCCCCCATCGAGACGACCAAGCAGGAGGCGTCATGAGTCAACTGGACATGGCCGAAGCCGTTCGCATGCTCGCGAACGAAAAGAACATCTCGGTCGACGCCCTCCTGCAGGTGCTCGCCGATGCGCTCGCGCTCGCCTACAAGCGCAGGCCAGGTGCCGCCGAGGAAGTCGTGGTCGAGGTCAACCCCGACACGCTCGAGTTCACCTTCATGGCCTACGACGTCGACGAAGACGGCCTGTGGGTCAACGAGCGCGACGACACCCCGAAGAAGGAAGAGATGGGTCGCATCGCCGCCCAGACCTTCCGCCAGGTGATGGGTCAGAAGATTCGCGAGGCCGAGCGCGACCGCAAGTTCGAGGAATACGCGAACCGCGAGGGCGACATGGTCACCGGCATCATCCAGCAGACCGATCAGCGCTACACGCTGCTCGATCTCGGTCGGGTGGAGAGCCTGCTGCCGCAAGCGGAGCAGGTGCCGTTCGAGCGCCCCGAGCCGGGTGCGCGCGTGAAGGCCTACATCGTCGAGGTCCGCAAGACCGCGAAGGGCCCGCAGATCGTGGTGAGCCGCACCCACCCGGGTCTCATCAAGCGTCTGTTCGAGCTCGAGGTGCCCGAGATCGCCGACGGCATCGTCGAGATCAAGGCCT
>JBMOFX010000206.1:0-5177 GCA_049318665.1 Ilumatobacteraceae bacterium
TCGTAGGTGCCGAGCAGGATGCTCTGGCCTTCTTGGCGGGCGTAGATCTCGCCGGCGAAGTCGATCATGTGAGGGAGTTCGCGGCCGTTGGTCTGGTTGTACTCGATCACCTCCGGCATCGGCTCGGTCATGAGGTAGTGGTGCTCCATCGCGAGCACCGGCAGTTCGAGACCTGCCATGCGACCGACTTCACGGGCCCACAAGCCGCCGGCGTTCACGACGTGCTCGGTGTGGATGACGCCCTTCGGGTCTCCGGTGGTCGGGTCGAAGGTGTGCACGTCCCACGTGCCGTCCGCCCGCTGGGTCAGACCGTTCACCCAGGTCTGCTGATAGACCTCGGCGCCGCGATTGCGTGCGCAGATCGAGTACGCGTGCGTCACGCCCGTGGGGTCGACGCTGCCCTCGTCCTCGTCATACAGCGCGCCGACGAAGTACTTCTCCTCGAGCAGCGGGTTGAGCGCCTTGGCTTCGGCCATGGAGATGATCTCCATGTGCATGCCGAGGTAGCGGCCGCGTGCCTGCGCCATGTAGAGCCAGTCGAGCCGTTCCGGGGTGTCGGCGAGCTGGATGCCGCCGGGCAGGTGAATGCCGCAGTTCTGACCCGACTCGGCTTCGATCTCCTTGTACAGGTTGACCGTGTACTGCTGGAGTCGCGCGACGTTCGGGTCGCCGTTGAGGGTGTGCATGCCGCCGGCGGCGTGCCACGTGCTGCCCGACGTGAGCGTTGCCTTCTCGACCAGCACCACATCGGTCCAACCGGCCTTCGTGAGGTGGTAGAGGACGCTTGCGCCCACCACTCCGCCGCCGATGACGACGACCTGCGTCGATGACTTCATGTCGTGATTCCTTTGCTGTGTGGACGTGTGCTCAGAAGGACGTGTGCTCAGAAGTCGGTGGCGACGCCACCCTCGGCGACGCGACGGGCGACGAACTCGTCGAGTTCCTGTCGGCGCGCTGGGTCCATCACCGGAGGTTCGTACGCGTCGAGGAAACGCCCGACGAGTTGCTTGGCCTTGCCGTCGGCGGTGGGGGAGCCGGCCTCTTGCCAGCTCTCGTAGTTGCGCCAGTCGGACAGGAGCGGGCGGTAGAACGCGTCGCGGAATCGTGCCTGCGTGTGAGCGGTACCGAAGAAGTGCCCACCCGGGCCGACCGACTCGATCGTGTCGATCGCCAGCGTGTCGGCATCGACGATCACCGGATCCATCATCGCGGTCACCATCTGCAGCAGGTCGGCGTCGACCACCATCTTCTCGAGCGACGCGTGCAGGCCGCCCTCCATCCATCCGGCGCCATGCATCAGGAAGTTGACGCCACCCATGATCGCGCCCCAGAGCGCGAACACGCTCTCGTAGGCCGCCTGCATGTCGAGCGCGTTCGCGGCGCACACGTTCGAGCTGCGATAGGGGAACCCGTAGCGGCGCGCGAGTTGACCGCCCACCATCGCAGTGCGGACGTACTCGGGCGTGCCGAAGGCCGGGGCACCGGACTGCATGTCGACGTTGGAGGTGAAGCCGCCGTAGATCGCGGGCGTGCCCGGGTTGATGATCTGGAGGAACGCGATGCCGGCGAGCGCCTCGGCGTTCTGCTGGGCAAGCGCGCCGGCGAGCGTGATCGGCGCCATCGCGCCCGCAAGGGTGAAGGGCGTGACGATGACGGGCTGGTTGTGATGGGCGAACTCGATCATGCCCTGCGCCATCGGGATGTCGAGACGCAGCGGCGAGTTGGTGTTCACCACGGTGATGAGCGACGGCTCACGATCGAGCGTGGCCGCATCCACACCGCGTGCGATACGAACCATCTCGAGACAGTCGATGTTGCGCTGGCGACCGAGGCTGTAGCAGTGCAGGCCCTTGTCGGTGAGCGTGAGGATGTCGTGGGAGGCCTCGAGGTGCCGGATCGAGTGGTGCAGGTCGATCGGTTCGGTCGGGTAGCCACCGATGTAGTGGATGACATCGAGTGATTGGGCCAGCTTCAACAGGTCGCGGAAGCCCTCGCGGTCACCGGTGCGACGGATGCCATTGCGATCGATGTAGTGAGGCGTGCTTGCCACGGTCGCGAACGTGAGCCAATTCCCGCCGATCTGCACGTTGCGCGCTGGGTTCCAGCTGTGCAGCGTGAACTCGGCAGGCACCGTCGTGATGCTCGACTCGATCAGTTCTCGCGGGAAACGGACCCGGTGGTCGGATTCGTCGACATCGGCTCCAGCGGCGCGCATGATGCTGCGCGCTTCACCGTCGAGAAACTCCATGCCGACCCGCTCGAGGATCTCGAGCGACGCAAGGTGGATCGACTCGAGCTCATCGGCCGACACGACCTCCGTGGGCTGGAGGCGCATGCGCGGCTGTCGGAACGGAAGCTGCGGCGGCAGGTTGGGCCGACGGTCGCCCCCGTGCTCGCCACGATCTCGCCCCCGCCGCCGGGGGGCGTCGGCAGGTGCGGCCTGGTCGTGGATGCTGTCGGTCACGAACGGCGACACTACACCGGCCGCCAGCATTCCTTGTACGGTCGTCACACGAATTCCGAACGGGAGCGTCGGCGTCACGCACTCGGCGCAGGAGCAGGCATCTCCACCTGACCGGTGAAGGTCGTGGCGTCGAATTCTCCGTACGTGGCGACGACCTGGATCGTCCACCGGCCGGGCGTCGGGAGCGGATTGTCGTCGCTCACCCACACCCCGTTCGCGATCATGCGGCCAGGAAGATCGATCGGCCCGAGGCCCGCGCCCGGCAACGAGCCCGACACGACGATGGTGGTCGGCGCTTCGTCGGGCTGCTCCGGGGTCTGGATGACCAGGCTGAGTGGCGTTCCCGATGGATCGAGGGTGAGCGTGAGCGTTCTCGTGCCCTCCGTGATCACGACCGGCGCGTTGGCCGAGACGATGTCGCGCGGCGGAGCGCTGGCGGTGAGCACCGCTGTCGCGGCGAACACCAGCACGAACCCCAGCATCTCCGCGCTCAGCGTGCGCGGCAGCGTTCGGTGCTGCCCCGAGCGAGTGAGCGATCGTGTGGTCGCCGCAATCGCGATGATGGCGGCGATCACCGACAGCTTCACGAGCAGGGCGTCGCCGTAGCGACTGGCCAGCAGCGCGTCGAGCGAGCTCGACTGGCGCCACGCGTTGAACGTGCCGGTGACCGCCAATGCCGCGACCGAAACGAGCGCGACCGGGGAGAAGCGAACCGCCATGGCACCCCGATCATCACGAGGAGCAATGAGCAGCACCGCGATGCCGCCAACCCACAGCGCCATCGCGATCAGGTGCACGACGGTCGCAGGGAAGGCCAGACCGGCGAGGTGCCCGGCCCGAGCGTGACCGCCGCCGGCCACGATGACCGCCAGTGCGACCGTCCACGCTCCGATCGCGATGCGGGCTGCGCGCGACGAGTTGCGGCCCAACACCAGCGGGATGGACGCAACGAGTGCGACGAGCCGAGCGGCCCACCACCGTCCGGAGTCGGTGCGAACCACGTCGAGCCACTGCCACCAACCGCCGATGTTGGCCGCCTGTCCGGCGATCATCAGCAGGGTGCCCACGATGGCGGCCCCGAGCGCGACCCAGAGCAACGCAGCGGAACGACGACGTTCGATGCCGCCCAGCCACACGAGGATGCACATCGCCCCGGTCACGACACCGACGCCGCCGAAGCTGAGCGCCCGGCCGATCCCGATGGCAGTCGACGCAGCCCGATTCGTTGCGTCACCCACGTCGGCTGCATCGCCAGCCGCGTTGGCACTCGGCGCTCCGACGGAGAACGAGAACGCACCCTGCACGGGGTGCGAGTCGTCGGAGATCGCCTTCCAGGCGACGATGTAGGTGCCGTCGCCGAGCGGCGGCAGCGACGCAGTGACGGACGCGCTGCCGGCGTCCTGTCCGACGGTGCCGGTGACGACATCGGTCCCGTCGGGTGCGATCACGCGGAGCGAGCCGTCGATGATGTTGACGGCTTCGGTGAACGTGAGCGTGATCGACGGGGGCGATGCGGAGAGCACCGTGTTCGCGGCCGGGTCACTCGACATCAGATCCGCGTGGGCTGAAGCGGTCGACACGACCGCCAACGCGCCGAGCACGCCGCACACCATGGCGATGACGAAGCGCTTCATGCGATATCGGCCTGTCGAACCGCCTGCAGCAGATCGCTCCTGGCTCGCGAGACGCGCGATCGGATGGTGCCGACCGGACAACCGACGACCAGTGCGGCCTCCTCGTACGACATGCCGAGCTCTTGTGTGAGCACAAAAGCCTCCCTTCGATCGGGTGTGAGGGAGGCCAGCAACTCGCGCAAGCCGGCGTCGCTCGCACCGCCCCCGTTGTCCCCGGCCGCGTTGTCTCGAGCCGCGAAGCTTCCCAGTCGGTCGATCAGCCGTCGTTGGCGCTGCTGACGACGAACGTGGTCGGCGCACACCCGACGGGCAATCGCGAGCAGCCACGGCAGCACCGGTGCGTCGCCGCGGTAGTGCGCCAGTGCCGGGATCGCCCGCAGGTAGGTCTCCTGGACAAGGTCGGCCGCATCGGTCGGTGAGCCGAGCGCAGCGCAGAGGCGCCACACCGATGGCTGGCTGCGGCGGACGAGCTCGGCCAGCGCTCGGTCGTCACCCTCCCGCGCCGCGTCCAGGAGCGAGCGGAGCGGATCGGGGACGGACACGGCGGGCATCATCGCGCACGGGCGGTCTCAGGTGGCATCCGGGGGAGCCGCGGAGAACCCGGGAACTGATCCGGCCGACGCGACGACCTCTTGTCGGATGCAGTGTGAAATCTGGCAGGAAGCCATCTCCGCGACGCTCGATGGTGAGGACGCCGGCGTCGAGCCGGGTCTCATCGACGCGCACGTGTCGCACTGCCAGCAGTGCGCGACCTTCGCCGCATTGGCCGCACGCATTCGAGCGCCACGTCCTCACCCTGTGCCGGGCATGCCCGATCTTCCGGATCGAGTGGTGCACGCAGCACGGGTGAGCGATCGACGGTCCGCGTGGGGCATCGTCCGGCTCCTGCTCGGTGCGTGCGCCATCATGATCGTGATCGCCTCGTTGCCCGAACTCCTCTTCGTCGGGCACGAGCCCGGCGCCCATGAGGCCAGGCACCTGGGTGCCTTCACCGTTGCCTACGCCGTAGCGCTGATGGTCGTGGTCGTCCGTCCGGCCCGAGCGCGAGCGATGCTGCCGGTGGCGATGGTGCTCGGGTT
>JBMOFX010000207.1:0-5175 GCA_049318665.1 Ilumatobacteraceae bacterium
CCGGCAAGACCGCGTCGCTCTACTCGACCTCGGCTCGCATCGGTGCCATCGTCGCTGGCTTCGATCGTCCCACCATCGACGCACTCACCGAGTACGGCGAGGCGTTCGGCATGGTGTTCCAGATCGTCGACGATTTGCTCGACGTCACCGCCACCGACGATCAGCTCGGTAAGCCCGCCGGCCACGACATGGTCGAAGGCGTGTACACGCTCCCCGTGTTGCGGACGTTGCAGGCCGGTGGCATCGCCGCAGCGTCGCTGCTCGACCTGCTCGGCAAGCCGCTCGATCACGCCGAGCGCGAGAAGGCGCTCGAGATCGTGCGCGCACGTGGCGGCATCGACTCGGCGCTCACCACCGCGCAGGAGTGGGCCGACCGCGCCGTCGCATCGTGCGTCACGCTCCCCGATTCCGCGGCCACCCGAGCCCTGCGCGACGCCCCCGCCGCGCTCCTCGCCTCCCTCACCCTCTGACCGTTTGCACACTTCGGCCCCACCCCCGGGGCGAAACCGTGCAAACGCGATGGGTTAGGCGTCGGGTGCGAGGCGGAGTGCGGTGGCGGCGAGGCGCGACACGGTCTCGGGGATGCCGACGTGATGATCGGGGCGGAGCGTGCCGGTCATCATCCGCAGGACGCCCTCACCGGAGCTGGGTGAGCGGGTGGCGAGCCAGCCGAGTCGGCGCATTGCCGCGGGACGGGCAAGTGCGCGAGCCCAGAGGCGGCCGGTCTTGTTCTGCTCGCCGTAGCGCTCATCGAGCAACTTCGGGTAGCGCTGCAGTGCGGTCGGGCCCGACTCGGTGATCGCGTCGTGGACGACGTCGGCCGCGAGGCGACCGCTCTCGTACGCGACGTCGATGCCCGCACCGGAGAACGGGCTGGCCGTCGCGGCCGCGTCGCCGACGACGAGAAACGACGGGCCGGCCGTCGGCTGCACCGAGCCGCCCATCGGAATCCGGCCGACGCGCACCACACCCGTTGCCGTCGACGGTTCGATCTGCCAGTCGTCGGCGATTCGCGCGGCGAACGCGTCGAGCAGGTGCGCGACGTTGGTGCTCTTGAAATCACGGGCCGTGCTCAGCACGCCGACGCCGATGTTGACGGTGCCATCACCGACGGGCGCGACCCAGCCATAGCCCGGCAGCGCGATGCCGTCGCGGTCGGTGATGTCGAAGTGCATCTCCATCGTGCGCTCGGCGTGCCGCGGTGACTCCCAGTACGAGCGGATCGCCGCGGCGTACGGCCACCCGCGAGTACGGAACGTCCCGAGTGATCGACCGAAGGTGCTGTTGGCGCCATCGGCGACGACGACGAGCGGCGCGTGGATCGTGCTCGTAGCGCCAAGCGGGGATCGCACCACGGCGCCGCGGACGAATCCGCGGTCGACGACTGGCTCGATCGCCTCGTGCCCGAGCAGCAGGGTCGCTCCGGCCTGCTCGGCGTTCACCGCCACCGTCTGGTCGAGGTCGCGACGCCGCACCACAAGGCCGTGACGCGCGGTGCCCGCGTGGCGCGGCCACTCGATGAGTTGACGTCGATCGGTGAAGGCGGTGCGAATCGCATCGAGCGGGTGCCAGTGATCGACGTCATCACCGAGACCCATGTCGATCAGTTGCCGAACGGCGCGCGGTGTGATGATGTCGCCGCACCCCTTCGACCGTGGGAACGTCCGGCGCTCGACGACCACCACCTCGTGGCCGTGCGATGCGAGCCAGTACGCAGCGGCAGCACCGGCGGGACCGGCGCCGATGACGACGACGTCAGCGGTGCGGGCTCCGCTCACCCGTTCAGGGCTTGGCGTCGGCGGGTTGCCCTGCGAGCGGCTTCGTGCCGACCGGGAACGTGCCCTCGAGCGTGTCAGCGATGTTGTCGAACGTGAGGGCACCGCTTTCGAGGCCGACCCATGCAGCAGCCTCAGGGCTGCACCACTTCTCGTACTCCTCGGCGTTCTCCGTCGGTGTGGCACCGCCCAACGTGAACCGCTCGTGGCAGACAACAGCGAGGATCTGCGGTTCGGTGAGCGGACTCGCCGAGTACTCCTTGCCTTGCGCTGGCATGACACCCTTGGCGCCCGTCAGGTGTGGTCCACCCGGCCGGTCAGGGTTGCCGGGGATCGAGATGCCGGCAGCCGCGTATTCGTCTGTTCCGGCGTAGACGAACCGGAGCTGGTCTTCGATGTGCGGGAACGTCTTCAGCACCTCGCCGCCGGAGAACGCGTAGCCGACGCCGCCCTGTCCATTCGCGCCGTGGCAGCCCGAGCAGCCGGCGACGTAGAGCGCCGAACCATCACCGAGCGGACCAGTGACCTTCGGCTCCTTCGGCGTGAGCCCGCGCACATACATGAATGCCCATAGCGGCAGCAGGCTGAGGGTCATCATCGCCCAGAACGGAACCTTGGCGCGGTTCTTGGCAGCGGCGATGAACGGCGGGTCCGGCTTCACCGGCGGCGGCGGCGGAGCCACCGCGGGGACCGCAGCCGCAGCCTTGGCCGGCGCGGCAGCCGCGCCAGCAGGGACGGGAGCGTTGCTCGCCTCGGCGGGGGCGGTGGCGGCAGCGAGGTCGGCGGCCGGAGCCGCCTCACCCGTGGCCTTCGACTTGGCAGCCTGGCTTCGCTTGAGGAGATGCTCGGGGATCTCGGTCACGGTGTTGCACGATAGACCCGCGGCGGGCTCGAACGGGAATCTTCGATGCCCACAGCCGACGTGTCGACCGACGTCACGTCATGCACATGCGCACAACACGTGGGTTCGGGTGTGCCCGCGTGGTAGACCGATCCACATCACCCCGGTCCTGAGCGAGTGGACTGGTGCCTCACCGGGGTGCCATGACTAGTGTTCGTGCAGCGTTTCACGAAGACCTGTGCCACGACCGAAGAGGGAGCCAAGACCAGCGTGCTGCTCGCAAACAGTTTCAACGAGTTCTGGGACTGGCTCACCCATCTTCCGGGCATGAACCAGGCGTTCTTGTTCTCGCTGTTCCTGTCGACGGCCATGACGCTGGTGCCGCTCTTCTACTTCGCCAAGCGACGCCCCACCGGCACGAAGCTGTCGTGGGGTGAGTCCGTCATCGCGGCCACCTATGCGTTCGGCGTGATGTTCGTCGCGTTCGGTGTCGTGCCCCACCAATGGCTGCAGCACGCCGACGCCGATCTCGGTTGGACGCGAGCCAAGATCCTGTACGGCCCGTTCGACATCGTGAAGCCGCAGGCATACGGCGGCTGGTTCCCGATGACCCTGCAGTACGAAGCGATCCGCGACATCATCGTCGTCCTCATCCACGTCTACTACTTCGGCCTGCTGATCTTCTGCTGGATCTACTGGCAGAACCGTGGCAAGCGTGCAGCGTCGGCCTCCACCGCAGTGGCGACGTCGACGTTCGGACGTCCGCTCGTGAGGAGGGGCTGAGTCATGGCTCGCACCGACGCGAACCCGCCGATGATGCCCTATACCGACGCGTACCAACTCGTCGAGGTCGACGCCGACTATCTGTCGAAGGCGGTCAAGCCCAAGCAGTTCATCCACATCGATCAGACCGAGTGCATCATGTGCGAGGGCTGCGTCGACATCTGCCCGTGGAAGTGCATCCACATGGTCAACCCCTCGGCGATCGTCGGGGCCACGGGCACCGAGCAGCCGGGTGTCGATCCGAGCGACAACGTCGTGTTCATCATCGACGACGACATCTGCACGCGGTGCGCCCTGTGCGTCGACCGCTGCCCCACCGGTGTGATCATCCTCGGCAAGGTTGGCGCTCCACCCGCCAACGGCGACAGTCACACACGAACCAACAACCACGGCTACGCCTACGGCATGCGTCTCTGACGGATAGGTAGAGGAACGAACCAAGATGGCCAAGATCATCGACGAGACACCCCGCCCGACGGCGAAGGACCGCGTCAACAAACTTGTCAACGACACCCAGGGCAGCCAGGTGTGGAACAGCATCTTCCGCCCCGGCTCGATCTTCCGCAAGGGCTACACCGACAGCCCGCGTAACCGGTCGTACGTGGTGATGAACTCGGTGCTGTATCACCTGCACCCGGTGAAGGTGAAGCGCCACGCGGTGAAGGTGAGCTACACGCTGTGCCTCGGTGGGCTGAGCTTCTTCCTCTTCATCCTGCTCACGGTGACGGGCATCTTCTTGATGTTCTTCTACCGTCCGGAAGCGACGCAGGCCTGGAACGACATCTCCAACCTGCAGACCTCGGTCACCTTCGGACTGCTCGTCAGAAACATGCACCGATGGGGCGCACACCTGATGGTGCTCAGCGTGTTCCTCCACATGGCACGCGTCTTCTACCACGGTGCCTACAAGGCGCCTCGCGAGTTCAACTGGGTCATCGGCATCGTGCTGTTGATGCTCACGCTGCTGCTCAGCTTCACCGGCTACCTGCTGCCGTGGGACCAACTCGCGCTGTGGGCGGTGGCGGTGGGTACGAACATGATGGGCTACACACCCGTGTTCGGACCGGAAGTCAGATTCGTCCTGCTCGGTGGCAAGGAGATCGGCCCCGAGACGTTGTTGCGGTGGTACGTCCTCCACGTCTTGCTCTTGCCGTTCGTCATCGTCATCTTCATGGCGATCCACTTCTGGCGTGTCCGCAAAGACGGCGGCATCTCGGGGCCGCTGTGATGCATCACCAACTTCTGAACGCATTCAGGAAGGGAGCACCCACCCATGACTGAGATCCCCGAACACCTCCTCAAGCGGGCTCAGGCCGCGCGTGAGAAGGCCGCTGGTGACGCGGTCGCGGCCACCCCCGCCGCCAGTGCCGACGCAGCACCTGCCGCGGCAGAGGATTCGCGCATCCCTGCGCATCTCCTCGAGCGCAGCAAGTCGGCGCGTTCCAAGGCCGAGGGCGACTCAGCCTCCGGTGGTGGCGTGGCCGTGCAGGAGAAGATCGCGAGCGTGGTGCAGGCCGCGCCGGCGTCCGGCGGCATCCCCGTCGGTGCAGGTCCTGGCGGCAACACCCAGCGCCTCCTCACGGTGGTCAAGAGCGGGTCGATCCAGGAAGTGAAGGCCACTCCGGTCGACAAGGTCCACACCTGGCCACACCTGCTCGCCGGTGAGTTCGTCGCATCGCTCGTGTGCCTGGCGTTCGTGTTCGTGTTCTCGATCTTCGTGAACGCTCCGCTGCTGCAGCTCGCCAACAACAACCAGACGCCCAACCCGTCCAAGGC
>JBMOFX010000208.1:0-5127 GCA_049318665.1 Ilumatobacteraceae bacterium
CGTCGGGGGTGGCGGTCAAGGGGGGTTCCTCCTCGAGACACTTGTGGCTCACGTAGGGGCAGCGCGGTGCGAACCGGCAACCCTTGGGCGGGTTCACCAGATCCGGCGGTCGGCCGGGGATGACGTTCAGGCGGGTGTGGCTGGCTTCCTCGAGCTTCGGGATGCTGGCCAGCAGGCCCTCGGTGTAGGGCATCTTCATCGCCGCGAACAGGCGGTGAGTGGGTGCCTTCTCGACGAGCTTGCCGCCGTACATCACGGCGATCTCGTCGGTGTGGCCGGCGACCACGCCGAGGTCGTGGGTAACGAGGATGAGCGACATGTTGCGCTCACGGCGCTGCTCGCCGAGCAGGTCGAGGATCTGCGCCTGGACGGTGACGTCGAGTGCGGTCGTGGGCTCGTCGGCGAACAGCGCGGTGGGGCCACACGCAAGTGCGATCGCAATCATCACGCGCTGACGCATGCCACCCGACAGTTCGTGCGGGTACTGGTCGAGGCGGCGCTTTGCCTCGGGGATGCGGACGTCGGTGAGCAAGCGCTCGGCGGTGGCCCAGGCATTCTGCTTGGTCATGCCGAGGTGGATCATCAACGGTTCGGAGATCTGCTTGCCGATCTTCATCAGCGGGTTCAGGGAGGTCATCGGATCCTGGAAGATCATCGCCATCTCTCGGCCCCAGACGCTGCGCATCTGCTTGCGACCGAGGTTGCCGATCTCGCGTCCCTCGAACTTGATGCTGCCACCGCGAACGGTGCCGCGGGGCGGGAGCAGGCCCATGATCGAGCGGGAGAGGATCGTCTTGCCGGAACCGGACTCGCCGACGATGCCGAGTGCCTTGCCGCGATCGAGCGTGAAGCTGACGCCGTCGACCGCGCGGACCAGGCCGCGTTGGGTGCGGAAGTGCGTGGTGACGTCGCGCAGTTCGAGCAGTGGCCCGTCGAGATCGCGGGTGGATGCCTGGATGAGATCGGTCATACGCCCGCCTGCCGGATGTCGAAGCGACGGCTGAGCCGGTCGCCGATGATGTTGAACGAGTACACCGTGAGGAACAACATGAGGCAGGGGAACAGCACCGCCCACCATGCGGTGTCGATCGAGTTGCGGTTGTCGTTGATGAGCTTGCCCCACGTGGGTGTGCCGATCTCGACGCCGAGGCCGAGGAAGGCGAGTGCTCCTTCTGCGGCGATGATGATGCTGAGGCCGGTGAAGGCGACCGTGACGATCGCCGGGATGAGGTTCGGCATGATCTCGCGGAAGATCACGCGGGTCGGCTTGGCGCCGAGGCTGCGCGCCGCGAGCACGAACTCGCGCTCGCGCAGCGACAGCGTTTGTGCCCGGACGATGCGGGCGAGTGGTGCGACGGCGAGGATGCCGAGCGTGAACACGAGCTGCCACTTGCGGTCGAGCCATCCGAGCCAGCCGATGTCGGCGCGCACGTCGTCGAGTCGGCTCACCAGGATGATCGCGAGCAGCAGCGCCGGAATGGCGAGGAGACAGTCGGTGATCACCGACACGACCCGGTCGGTGGTCTTGCGGAAGTACCCCGCGACCACGCCGAGGAAGCCACCGACGATGATGCCGAACGCCGTGGCGAACAAGCCGATCTGCAGGGTGACGCGTGCGCCATAGATGCACTTCGCGAACACGTCCTGTGCGAGGCGGTCGGTGCCGAACCATGCGGTGGTGCTCGGTCCCCAGTTGTAGGGCTGCGGTCGCGCGTTGTTCGGGCCCGGCACCTTCACATCGGGGTATCGGATGAACGGCAGGTAGTCGGCGAAGACCGAGAACACGACCAGGACGATGAGGAAGGTGCAGGCCAGGATGAACCCGATCGGCGGCCGCTGCCGGATCGGCTTGCTCTCGGCGACGGCGGCAGCAGCCGGAGGCGAGTCGGCGGCTGCGGGTGGGGTGGCGACGGCGGTGGTCATCGTGGGGTCCTCAGGCGAGTGCGCGCATTTGGCGGATACGGGGATCGATGACTGCGTACATCAAGTCGACGATCAGGTTCACGGTCACGACGCACGCGACCAGGATCGCAGCGGTGCTCTGGACGGTGAACAGGTCCTTGCTGAGGACGCTCGTCACCAGCATGCTGCCCATCCCGTCGAGGTCGAAGAACGTCTCTGCCACGATCGCGCCACCGACGATCGCGCCGAGCTGGGTGCCGACGGCGGTGACGAGCGAGAACAGCGAGTTGCGCAGTGCGTGCACCCAGAGGATCCGCCGATACGGCACGCCCTTGGCGCTGGCAAGTGTGACGAAGTCTGCCTGGAGGGTCTGGACCATGTCGGCGCGGAGCAGACGGGTGTAGATCGCGGCGAGCGGCAGCGTGAGCACGAGCGTCGGGACGAAGAAGTTCTCGATATGCGCACCGAGGTCGTCCCAGGGATAGATCTTGTCGCCCACCCGGGGGAACCAGCCGCCGATGGTGATGATGTAGTCGCCAACACTGATCTCGTGCTTGGTGATGAGCACCAAGGCGAGGATCGGCGCCAGGACGATGGCGGGCACCGAGACGAAGACGAAGGCAGTGGCACTCGACGTCCGGTCGAACCACGAGTCGCGCTTGAAGGCTTGGTAGACGGCCAGCGGGACGGCGATCAGCACGGCGAACACGGTGGCGTAGATGCCTAGCAAGATGGTCGTCATCGCCCGGCTCTTGATGAAGTCCCAGACGGGGATCGAGTTTTGGACGCTGTAGCCCATGTCGCCCGTCACCATGCCCCTCATCCAGAAGAAGTACTGCACGATGTAGCGGCTGTCGAGGCGGTACTTCGCCGTCGTTTCGTCGATCAGTTGTTGGCTCGGTGTGCCACCGAGCATCGTGCGGGCAGGGTCGCCTGGGGCGTTCAAGCCCAGGCGCATGAGGATCATCACGACGAACGTGACGATGAAGAACACGATCGCGAACTGCAGCAGTCGTTGGAGGAAGTAGCGCACTCGTGGACCCTTGCGACGACGAAGACGGACGAACTGGACGGACGGTGGCGGTCGGGCGGCGCATCACTACGCCGCCCGACCGTTCACCGATCAGGGTGTGTTGGACAACTCAGGCGGCTGGATCGACCCAGAGCGTCTGCGTCCAGAACTGGCCCGAGAAGCCCGCACCGTCGCGAGCCTTCGACCCATCGGGCCACACGAGCGTGCCGAGGCCCTGCACGTTCGCCTTGTGCGGGGTGCCCCACAGCGTCCACGAGTTGGCGAACTGGTAGCACTCCGCCGCCATCTGCTTGTTGACGTTCTGGGCGAACTCGGCCCGCTTGGTGGCGTCGAGCTCACCACGGGCATCCTCGAGGTTCTTGTCGACGATCGGGTCACGGACTCGACCGAAGTTCAGTGCCAGGCCACCGTCGGGTGCCGCCGCCGACGAGTGCCACCAGAAGTACTGGCCGTCGATGGTGACGCCGGCGTGGTTGCGCCAGCCGAACATGAAGAAGTCGGGATCACCGAACAGCGCCTTGGTGATGAACTGATCCTGCGGCACCTGGATGATCTCGGTGTCGACGCCGATCTGTGCCCAGTACCCCTTGAGGAGTTCTGCCACCTGGGCGTTGATGTTCGACACGGTGGTGCCGTACTTGACCTTCAGCTCGACGCCGGGGTTCGCCGCCTTGAACGAGTCGATCAGCGCCTGAGCGCCCTCGAGGTCCTGAGCGGTGGACGTGCCGTTGTCCTCCAGGTAGCCCTCCTGACCGGGCGAGAAGAGGCCGTTGGCGACCTGCAGGATGCCGTCGGCGGTGAGGTCGATCAGCTCCTGTCGATCGAGGGCCTTCCACAGCGCGCAGCGGAAATCCTTGTTCTGCAAGGGGCCTGGCTTGTCGAGGTCGATGAGGATGTAGTTGGTCTCGGTGAGCGTGCTCTGCTCGTTCATCGGGAACTCGTCGGGCGTCTCGCGGAAGTCGGCGATGACCGAAGCTGCCGAGGTGGAGAAGATGTCGATGTCGCCGTTGCGCAGCGCCTCGGCAGCGGTCTCGCTGTCTTGGATGACGCGGAACTCGATGCTGTCGAGGAAGGGCAACTGGTTGCCGGCGGCATCCTTCTGCCAGTAGCTGGGGTTGCGCTTCACGACCAACTTGTCCTGTGCGGCGTAGCTGTCGACGATGAACGGGCCGGTGCCCACAGCCATGGTCTGGTCGGCGGTGCCGGCCTTCACGGCGTCGAGCCACGTGGGCGAGGCGATGAGGCCGAGCTGACCCGACAGCGAGGCGGGCAGGTTCGGCCACGGCAGCGGCTGGCTGAGATCGCCACCCTTACCGGTCTTGATCGTGAACGACAGGTCGCCGGTGGCCTCGATGGCGAGGCTGCCGTCGGGGTTCTTGCCGTAGTCCTTGATCGCGTTCGAGATGAGCAGACCGGTACCGGTCTCCTGCAGGTTACGCACGGCGGCGGCAGCGTCGAGCGGCGTGCCGTCGTGGAACGTGATGCCCGAGCGCAGTGTGAAGGTCCACACCGTGTAGTCGTCGTTGTGCTCGATCGTCTCGACCAGGTAGCCCACGGTCTCGAGGTCGGCGTTGGTGGCCGTGAGCGGCTCGAAGAACGTGCGGGCGCGCTGCTGGCAGTACGAGTCGCACTGCATGGCGGCGGGCAGCCAGGCGTTGGCCACCTCGGCCTCACCGCTCACCACGAGGGTGCCGCCGTACACGGGGTCCTTCGCCGCTGGTGCAGTGGTCTCGGGCGCGGCGGTGGTCTCGACCGCCGTGGTCTCGGTGCCACCGCCCTCGGTGGTGTCGGGCGCAGCGGTTTCCACCGTCGTGGTGTCGCCACCCCCTGCGCTGTCGTCCTTCTTGGAGCATGCACCAGCGATGAGCCCGAGGCCCACCACCGCTGCTGCGATGAACCGCCCGGCGCGGCGCCGACGGTCTCGAATGGATGAAGTCACCCGTTTCCCCCTTGTCGATGTGATCACGAAGCCAGCGGGCAACGAGGTGTGACCCCCATCACACGCCGGTGGTTGCACCTTAGCCAACTCTGCACCGGTGTCAAAGGACAGCCGGGCGATACGGTGCGCGGTCGTGGATGCGTTGCGGCCAGATCACCTCGAACGGCCCCGTACCGACCGGCTGGCGCCAGCGCACCCCCGCTACGCCGACGTGATGTCGCGCCACGACCATGCCGTGGCGACCGGTTCGCCG
>JBMOFX010000209.1:0-5118 GCA_049318665.1 Ilumatobacteraceae bacterium
GACGACAGCCAAGGCCGCCGGCCCTTGCCCTCGACCGCGCTCAGAACTGCCGCTAGGCACTATCCGGTCAACCGCTTCGAGGAGCGCATAACGACGGCTGCGAAGCGGTCGTCGGTGCTGTCTGATGCGTGGCATTGGTGCCGGTATGCGGCGCTCGCGAATGCCCGCTCGACGATCACTCGCAGCGGTCGAATGGTCGTCATTTGGCGCTGGTTCATGGCCACCGGTGGGCAGAAACCAAGGTCCGCCCGCAGAGGCCTCGAAAGGAAAGGTCCAGGGTTCGATTCCCTGTGTGGGCTCGCCATCAGGATTTTCGCGAACGTCCACTGATCCCATCCGCTCAACGATGTCATGAACCGCCTGGACGTGCGCCCTCGTGCCACGTGATCGTCCGTCCGCGCCTACGTTCTGCGCGTGCTCTCTGCTGAACAGATGGAACGGTTCGGGGCCGACGGGTATCTCGTCGTGCACAACGTGGTGCCCGAGCACTTGCTGACCGAGTTGGACGCCGAGGTCGATGCGCTCGTGGCCAGCGCTCCTCCGCCACCGGGCAAGGTCGGGTTCCATCACTACTTCGAGCATCCGACTGCCCTCCCGGTTGCGCACCGCGCGCTCCGAGACGGCGGTGTGCTCGCGGTGGCTGGCGAACTCGTCGCACCGCACGCGATCGACCTCGCCTTCGATCACATCCAGGTTGCGACCAGCATCTACGGCTGGGACCACGAGCCCGGCGGCGGGCACATCGACGGCTACGGCATCCCTGGGCAGACCGAGCCGTTCACGTTCACCATGCTCGCCGGCATCTACCTCGGCGACGAGTCCGAGGCAGGACGCGGCAACCTCTGGGTCTGACCCGGTTCACATCTGGTGCAACAGCGCCTGTTCGAAGAACTCGGCGTCGATGTGCTCCTGCGCAACCCGGCCGCCGGAGGCCACCCATGCATGCTTCCCGATCCACCCATGGAGGGACCGGGACGACCCGTCCTCGCACGGCGAGGTGACGTTGTGTTGTCGCACTATCTCCTTGCCCACAACCAGAGCGGCAACATGTGGAGTCCGCTTCGCCGGATCGTCTACTTCCGCCTCGCCGCCGAAGGACATCGCGCTCGCTGGCGCTCGACCCACACGGACGTACTGCTCGAGTACGGCCCGGTTCGAGGTCACCTCGACGGCGGTTGAGGTGCCAACTCCCTCGCTCGACGGGGTTCAGTGCACAGCGCAGTAACGTGCGGGTGTGACGACACCAACGACTCAGGGCATCGAACGTGCTCGCGATGGCATCGATCCAGTGTTCACGGACTCTCCCGTGATCGAGGTCGACCTCGATGAGGTCGGCGCTGTCGCTCTGAAGCTCGAGATGTTCAACCCGATCGGCTCGTTCAAAGGACGTGGCGCCTCGTGGTTCGTCGCCAATCTGTCACCCGACGTGCGGCGTGTCGTCTGTGCCTCCGCCGGCAACTTTGGGCAAGGGATCGCGCACGCGGCCCGGCGAGCGGGCCTCGAGGCCGTCGTCTACACGTCGACGCGTGCCAACCCGCTGAAGGTCGCACGCATCGAGCGGCTCGGCGCCACCGTGATCGCGATTGGTGACGACTTCGACGATGCGAAGGCTGCTGGCATCGCGCAGGCTGCGATCGACCGCGACACGTTCGTCGAGGATGGCCGTGATCCGTTCGTCACCGAAGGCGCCGGCACCATCGCAGCGGAGTTGCTCGAGCAGCGTCCCGACCTCACCGGCGTCGCGGTGCCCGTCGGCAACGGCGCCCTCGTCAACGGCATCGGTTTGTGGATGCGCGCGCACGCCCCGCATGTGCGCGTGGTCGGGGTGTGCGCGTCGGGCGCGCCGGCGATGTTCACGTCGTGGCGTCTCGGCGAAGCGGTCCACACACCCACCGCCGACACTGCGGCCGACGGCATCGCGGTTCGCGTCGCCGTGCCCGAAGCGGTCGAACTGCTCGCCACCACGGTCGACGACATGGTGCTGGTCTCCGAGCACGACATCCTCCAGGCGGTGCGGTCGTTGGCGCTCGACCACGGCGTGCTCGCCGAGCCGGCGGGTGCTGCGGGCTTCGCAGCGATCACGGCACGACTGGTCGACCTCGGCGAACATCCGGCGACCATCATCTGCGGCAGCAACGTCGACCCCGCGCTCCTCGCCGAGGTCATGGTCCACCGCTGAGCAACCGCTGAGCAACCGCTGAGCACGGCTCAGACGCCGCTCAAACTCCCAGTACGCCCGGCAGCCAAGCTTCGAGTCGCTCCCACAGCACATCGCCGCTCTTCGCGAGCAGGTGCCCGTCGCCGGGGAGCCGCACGACCTCGCCGGCTCCCGCGATCATGCGCACCATGTCGCTCGACTCGGGCGGCAGGATCTCGTCGCGATCACCGTGGAACAGCAGCAGCGGACGGCCCTCGAGGCCACCGGCCACCTCGCACCCGGCCGACTGCGTGGCGAAGGTGACGACGCCCGCCACCATCTCGTGCAGCCCGACGCCCACCCGCACCGCGACGGCACCACCGAAGCTGTGTCCCATCACCACAACTCGTTCGGCCCCACCGCCACCGACGGCGAACTGCACCGCAGCGGCCACATCGATGCAGCACGCATCGAGATCGTTGGGCTTGCGATAGCTCACCCGAATCGTGGGCACGCCGCGTGCCGCCCACTCCGTGCCGAGACGGTGGTACAGCCCGTCGGCCGGACCGAGCAGTCCACCCATCGCGCCGCCGCACAGCACGAGCGCGGCCGGTTGCACCACCGAGCCCTCGACGGGTTCGTGCCACAGCAACGTGAGAAGCCCGCGCATCGTGAACAGCTCGAGGTGGCGAAGCCCATCGGTGATCATCACGTCCTGATTGGCGATGACTCCGAGCGCCTCGATCGGCGTGGTCGCCCCGCTCCGATCCGCAGATGACATCACCGGTACCCTACTGACCGCATGACCACCGTCGAGCCCGTCGACCTGCGCGACGCGGAGCAGCGCCAGCTCGCACTTCGCATCGGGCTCGCGTGGATCGAACTCCGCCGCGGTGCCTCGATGAGCGCTCTGCGCGACCACTTCTTCGGCAGCGGCGACGATGCGCTCGAGCAAGGCCAGATGGACACCCTCGACGTGCTCGCGCAGCGGCCGAGTTGGCGGATGAGCGAGCTCGCCGATGCGCTTCGGGTCGATCCATCGACCGCGACGCGAGCCGTGCAGCGGCTGGTGAGCGTCGGCCTTGCGGAGCGCCAGCACGCAAGCGACGACGGGCGCGTGGTGAACGTGTCGGTCACGCCGACGGGCACCGCTCGCCACGCCGAGGTGGCCGAGCGACGAGGCCAGCTGATGGCACACGTGCTCGGGGCCTTCGAACCCGGGGAGCGCGAGCAGCTCGCTGATCTGCTCGAACGCCTCGTCGGCTCGGTCGACGACTTCCTCACCACGGTCGCGCCCGCGTCGTGATCGTGCCGAACCGTTAGGGTCGGCGTATGGCCGATCGGGCGACGTTCGCGAGTGAAGCGATGGAGTTCGCGCCACAGCTCTACAGCGCTGCGATGCGCATGACGCACAACAGCGCCGACGCGGAAGACCTCGTGCAGGAGACCTACCTCCGCGCATACCGCAGCTACGCGTCGTTCGAGGCGGGCACCAACCTGCGTGCCTGGCTGTTCCGCATCCTCACCAACACGTTCATCAACGCGTATCGAGCCAAACAGCGCCGCCCCCAGGAGACCGACCTCGCCGATGTGGAAGACCTCTACATCTACAAACGACTCCCCGTTCTCGCGGCCTCACGCAGCGCGGAGGATCAGCTGTTCGATCTGTTCACCGACGACGAGGTGAAGGAAGCGCTCGAGGCGCTGCCCGAGAACTTCCGGCTGCCGGTGCTGCTCGCCGATGTGCAGGACTTCTCGTACAAGGAGATCGCCGAGATCCTCGACATCCCCATCGGCACCGTGATGTCGCGCCTGCATCGTGGAAGAAAGGCGATGCAGAAGCGGTTGGTCGACTACGCGCAGGCACGAGGCCTCGCGTCACCGGAGATCGACACCCATGGCTGACTGCAACCAGACACTGCGCGAGCTCGACGCTTTTCTCGACGAAGAGCTGACCGAGGAGACCCACGTCGCGATCCGCTCGCACCTCGAAGGGTGCCCCGACTGCCTGCAGACGTTCGACTTCTACGCCGAGCTCCGGATCGTCGTGGCCACCAAGTGTCGATCCGACGAGATGCCGCCCGGGTTGCTGTTGCGGATCGAGCAGTGCTTCGGCGAGGTCGACAACGGCGGCGACACCACCGTCGAGTGACGGATTGGCTCCGCCCGGGTGACCGCTGGCTACGCTGACGCCATGCTCCTGGCCCAAATCTGGCACTTCTGGATCGGCGTCGTCCTGCTCGGGGTGTCGATCCTCGCGGTGATCGGCGTGGTCGTTGCCTACCTCAAGGTCGTGACAGCGCAGCGGTACCCCACGAGGCGCGAGGGTCACGACGATTGACGCCCTTCCGGGCGCAGCTTCCGAGCTGATCGCGGCACTGCTGCCGCGCTGCACGTTCCCACCGCCCGGCTCGTCGGTCACATGCGCCGTCTCCGGTGGCGCCGACTCGACCGCACTGCTCGTGCTCGCTGTTGCGTCCGGTTGCTCGGTGGCGGCGGTCCACGTCGATCACCAACTCCGGCCGGGCTCGGCGGACGAGCTTGCGATGGTCGAGCGCACCGCCGCGATCCTCGGTGTGGCCGTTCGCGGGGTGACGGTCGACGTCGGACATGGCCCCAACCTCGAAGCCCGCGCTCGCGCCGCCCGCTACGACGCGCTCCCCCCTGGCGTGCTCACCGGGCACACGGCCGACGACCAGGCGGAGACAGTGCTCATCAACCTGCTGCGCGGTGCGGCCACCGACGGCCTCGCCGGCATGCGACCGGGGTGGAAGCACCCGATCCTGGCGCTGCGTCGGCACGAGACGGAGGCGCTGTGCATCGCCGCCGGACTCGAGACGATCACCGATCCGTCGAACGCCGATCGGGCGATGCTGCGCAACCGCATCCGCCACGAGATCCTCCCTCTCCTCGGCACCGCAGCCGGCCGCGACCTCGTGCCGGTACTGGCTCGCCAAGCAGCCTTGCTGCGCGACGACGCC
>JBMOFX010000210.1:0-5111 GCA_049318665.1 Ilumatobacteraceae bacterium
CGCTGCACCGCTTGCCGCAGCCGGTGATCGCGAAAGTTCGCGGCGTCGCCGTGGGCGCGGGATGCAACATGGCGCTCGGGTGCGACCTCGTCGTGGCAGGAACCAGTGCGCGGTTCTCGCAGATCTTCGCCAAGCGCGGCCTGTCGGTCGACTTCGGCGGCACGTGGTTGCTGCCGCGCCGTATCGGGTTGCACCGCGCGAAGGAACTCGCGTTCTTCGCCGACATCATCGACGCCACCGAGGCCGAGCGGATCGGGCTCGTCAACCGGGTCGTCGCCGACGACGAGCTCGATGCGTTCGTCGACGAGTGGGCGAGCCGGCTCGCGAACACTCCGCCGATCGCGGTGGCGATGACGAAGCGAATGCTCGACAACGGACTGAACGTCACGCTCGAGGAAGCACTCGACGATGAAGGTGTCGCGCAGACCGTGAACTTCTCGACGAAGGACACGGTCGAGGCGATCAGCGCCTTTGTTCAGAATCGATCGCCCAAGTTCACGGGGCGATGATTCGACGCTTTCGTCGGACGCTCTGGAGGATGAACAGGCCGAGCAGCACCAACGCGACGCCCAGCACCGCAAGCCGACCACCGCTCCATCCCGTGGAGGGCAGCCCGCCGGCACCGGAGCCGTTGAGGGTCACCTGCGCCTGATCGGTATCGGTGACGTCGGTGCCGATGCGGAAGCCATCGCTGTCGACCGGGGTGCCTGTCACGGTGGCGACGTTCATGAACGGGTTGGTGATGCCGTTCACCGAACACGTTCGTGTCACGGTCTCGCCGGCGCTCATGCTTGGCACCGTGAATCCACACGCGGGTGCCATCGGGTCGCCGACCACCACCGGAGCGAGGGTCGCTGCCCCGGTGTTGGTGAGGCGCAACCGGAACACCGCCGTACCACCGGACGAGAGGTCGCGGATCTTGCCCCAGGCAGCGTTGCTCGCGGGGTCACACTGAGCCACCGTCGGCTGTGTGCACACCTCCTTCACGAGGTCGATGCCCTGCTCGAGGAGCACGCCGAGGTCGAGGGTGAGGTTCGTGAACCCGTTGCCAGCGGGTTCGTCGCCGGTCACCTGTTGGCTCGGTGTGCCCGACAGCGTCGCCGAGAGGCGGATCGCATTCGTCCTGATCGTGCCACCCGCGGCGATGGCGTTGTGGTCGAGTGCTTCATCGACGTTGTCGTTCGGATCGAAGGCTCGGAACGGTGCGGCCGACGCCCCGTTGAGTCCGTTCGAAGGGATCACGGCGCGGTAGTCCCCGCCGGGCAGGCCGGTGGCGAGGTAGCGACCGCTGGTCGCCGTCGTCGTGGCGACGATCGTGCCGGTGGTGGCGTTGTGGATCTGGACCACGGTCCCGTCGGGGACCGCTCGATCGCCCGCGCCATAGCGGCCGTTCTTGTCGAGGTCGACGAAGACCAGGTCGCCGAGGGTGAACAGCACGGTTTCCCCGAAGTCGACATCGGTCCGGTTCTGTGCGGGGGCGAGCGTCACCGTCGCGGTGCGCGGCGTGCCGATGCCATCGACGTCGAACGACGGGGTGAAGTCGGGGTCGAGTGCGGTCACGGTGACCGTGAAGTTGCCTGCGGGCAGCGACGTCACCGAATACGCGCCGTTCGCGTCGGTGACGACGATCGGATAGATGACGTCGTCACCCCCGCCAGCGACGCCATCCGGACCGCGCCACGTCACGGTGATGTTCGCACCGGCGATGCCTGGCTCGTCGGCATCTTGGATGCCGTCGGCGTCGATGTCGTACCACAGCCGATCACCGATGGAGCCGGCGCCCACCAGGGCGAGGTCGATCGAGAGGTTGCTGAACGAGTCGGTTGCGGTGCCATCGACGATGCCGTGGATGTTCTCGCCGATGGGCTCGTCGCCGAGCAGCGTGACTCCTGAGCGACTCATGGAGAGGGTGTGCACGGTCGAGCGCACACCGGACGTGGCTGACGATGCGCTGGCGACGGCGTCGTGCGACAGCGGATCGTTCTGGTCCTCGGCGCCGAGCCCGAAGGTCGCAGCCGTGAGCCCGGCCAGGCGACCGCCTGCCATGAACTCCGACGAAGGGATCTGGATGTACACCCTGCCCGGCAGTTGTCGTGCGAACAGGTAGCGCCCACCGGTGACGGTGGTGGTGGCGAGCTGTGGATCGTCGGCTGTGCCTGCCACGTTGTCGACACCCACTCCGAAGAGGCGCACGGTCGTGCCGTCGGGAGCGAGCGTGTCGGTGCCGGCGTTGTAGACGCCGTTGCGGTTCACGTCGAACCACACCAGGTCACCGACCGAGAAGCCGAGCACGTCGACCTGCGTCCGATTCGAGGCGAGTACCTGGAACGTCGGACCGGTCACGAAGCTGGAGGAGAACGCCGTGAAGCGGTTGCTGTACCGATCGCCAGGGCGGTTGGCGTTGACGCTGAACTGATCGGCGGGGTCGCCCGCTTGGAGGCGGATCGTGATCACGACACCGCTGTCGGCAGGGATGGTGTTCGGCGTGAGTGCGTCGGACCCGATGAACTTGATCGCCGTCACGGCGCTGAGCGCGGCCGGGCAGCCAGCGGTGCCGAACTGGCCCGCGGTACACCAGGTGCTCGTGTTGATGTTGAGGTTCTGGTTGATCGTGGCGGGTGCATCCGAGGTGTACTGAAACGTGCCGCCAAAGGCCCCGCCACCGGTGTCGGCGACGGTCGGCGTCGCCGCCAAGCGCAACGCGCCGCGGAACGACGAGGCGGGCACGCGGTTCACCGAACCGGGGGGTGTGCCATCGCCGTCGTACGGGAACACTTCGATGATCGTGGGCGCGCCGATCGTGAGGGTCTGGCTGAAGTTGGCCATCGTCAGCGTGTAGCGCTGCTCTTCGTTCGGGCCGTCGAGGCTCGATTCGACCTGCTTGTTCAGTTGCACCTGACCGGTCTGCTGCAAGGTGACGGTGTGATCGTCGAACCGTGGCTGGAGCCCGTCTGCTCGGAGGTACGACGAGTTGACCAGTGATGTGTTGTCCGGTGCGAGCGAACTGCTCTGCGTGCAGATCCGCCGGTCGGGAATGGTCGCGTTCGGCGTGCGTGTGCCGAGCGTCCAGGTGAGCGTGGTGTAGCCCGTTGCGGCGATGTAGGTAGCGGTGGTCGGGTCCCACCGTGTGCCGGTTCGCACGTCGTCGGGCAAGGTGCCGCCGGTGAGCGTCGCGGTGCAGCCGGCGTCGTAGATCGCGTACGGCGGCAGCGAGTCGATGATGGTGACGTTCTGGACCGGGCCGGGGGAGGGGTTCGCCGAGCTGAGCGTGCTGATGATCTCCCAGATGATCGGGTTGCCAGCAACCGCCGTGCCGGCGGTGTCGATGGCCGCAACGCCATCACCGATGCCATCGACCGAGATCGTTCGCTTGGCAATGCTGAGACGCGCCCGAGAGATGGTGACGCGGTCGCCGCTGCCGTTCGCAGCGCCGGTGAACGGGTCGTACCCGATGCTCGACCAGTTGCCGCTGTTCACCTCTGTCGCGCGCCAGGTCGCGACGTTCGCGGCGACGACACCGTCGGGGATCTGTTGTCCGTTGTTCGGACCGCCGGCGAAGGTCGACCGAATCGTGAACGGGACCAGGAGACGCGAACGAGCACCGGCCTGGGTGGTGGCGTTCGCCGTCGGCGGGTACGCGCGGATGATGTTGACCGCATCGGCGCCACCGGCCACCAGGGCCGGGTCGGTCCTCCAACCACCGATCGGGGCAAGGTCGTCGCAGCGGGCGGCCTTCTGAGCGTTCCACACGCCGTTGTAGCGACCCTGGACCGGGTCGATCGCGCCGCTCGCGATGGGGTTGTCGGCGCTGAGGTCGACCTTGCCGTACTCGATGATCCACTCACCCTCGTCCGGCGTGCCGCCCGTGGTGCCCTTGTTCACCAGCGCATACGGGCCGGTGAGGCCGTTGTACGTGGCGGGCACGTTGCTCATCTGCCCGGCTGCAGGCGTCAGTTGGAGCACGGTGCTGTCGAACACGTCGCACACGGTCACGTTGGTGAGGGTGGTCGCGCCCGTGTTCGCGATGTCGACGTAACTGTTGATCGTGCTCTGACCCGGCTCCATCACGGCAGCGCCGTCACGCAGCGCCGACGATCCGGTGGGCAGCAGGTACTGGTTGGGGGAGAAGTTCGTCGAGTCGAGCATGAACTTCGACATCGAGCCCGAGACCGGGATGGCGTAGGGGATCGACGACGGACCGATCACGTTGTTGCTACGCGACGTGTCGGGCATCAGGGCACACGACGACGGCGGTGTGAGCGACGAGCAGTACCCCGGTTCGAAGCCAGCCCCGAAGTTGCTGGTGCCCGTCACGGACGTCGGGTCGAAGTCGGTGACGCGATTGAAGATCTGGACCATGCCTGCGCTGTCAGCGACGCCGTCCTCGAGATCGATCTCGCTCAGCGGGACGAAGATGAGGATCCGGTAGCTGGCGACGTAGTACGGCCCAGCGGACAGATCCGACCCGTTCGCAGTCCGTGTCGGAAAGCTCCGCATCGACATATCGATCCCAGCGAGGGTCAGTTCGTACGGATCGGTCGGGTCGGCCCCGCGACTCGGGGTGCAGGTGCCCGAGTCGGCCACCGCCGCCGTTGCCAACGGTCCGGTGAACGAACCCGTGCCCGACCTGCCGCCGACCGTGCCGGCCCACGCCGTCGGGTTCGGGATGCACTCCACGATTGCGTAGCGCGGCCTGTAGGTGGCGTTGGCGCTGTTGAGGAAGAACGGGTCTTCGCCCACCACGATCGGTGAGCCGAGGGCCTCGCTTCCGGAGCGGTTGGGGCTGGCGATCTGGATGACGGCATACGTGTCGTAGCCGGGCTCCGGGCCGTTGCCGATGTTGCGCGTGGTGTAGTCGCGGTTGAAGAACCCGACCTTGCTCACGTCGAAGGTGGGTCGCGACGTGATGGTGTACGGACCGAAGTTCGCGCTCGAGGCTGGCACCGCCGTGTCGACACCGCTGTTGTCGACGGCATAGGAAATCGCGTTGGACGTGAAGGTGCTGCCGTTGTCGGCGGTACCGAGGACGCGAACGGTGGTCGATAGCACGACGACGTTTCCGCTGGCCGACCAGGTGCCGAGGTTGCATCGCAGTGTGATCGAGCCGTCGG
>JBMOFX010000211.1:0-5105 GCA_049318665.1 Ilumatobacteraceae bacterium
ATCGCAAGTTCGCGATCTCGCTGATGACCGTGCACCTCATGTTCTGGGCCGTGCTCGTCATCATCGGTTCGTTCTTCCGGGGTCCCGGCTTCAACTTCACCCTGCCGTGGCGCGACGGCCTGTTCTTCGAGCTCTGAGGTCGACATGAGTCCTGCAGCAGTGATTGCCATCGTGGTCGGCGTCGTCGTCGTCCTCGCAGCCGTGGTGCTCGTCACCGCGTCGCGCCGCAGCGATGTCCGCGGCGCCGGCGCCCTCAGCCGTGAGACCAAGCGTCGCGACCGCGATGCCGACATCGATCTCCCCACCGCACCCAGCGGTCGTGAGGTCGAGCGTGCCGCCGTCGCACAACGATCGACGTCGTTGGTGAAGGCCGACTCGCTCGCGCCGGCCGTGTGGGTACCGCCGGATCCCGAGGCGATCTCGGTCACCCGTCGCCAGTTCCTCAACCGCGCCAACATCGCGCTGATGAGTGCGGGTCTCGCCACGTTCGGCGCGGCAAGCTTCGTCGCCTTCCTGTGGCCGTTCGCAACGGGCGGCTTCGGCGGCAAGGTCCGCGTCGGCAAGAAGGACGAGATCATTGCGTCGCTGCGCTCGAGCGGCGGCTTCTTCTACGCCGCAGAGGCGCGCTCGTGGATCGTCGAATACCCGGCCACCGCGATTCCGAAGGCGAAGGCCACCTATCAGCCGGCGATCCTCCCCGGGCTCGAGGCCGGTCTCGCCGCCCTCTACCAGAAGTGTCCGCACCTCGGCTGCCGCGTGCCGAGCTGCGTCAGCAGCCAGTGGTTCGAGTGCCCCTGCCACGGCTCGCAGTACAACCGGGTCGGTGAGAAGAAGGCGGGTCCCGCTCCTCGCGGCATGGATCACTTCGTGATCACCGTTGCGGCCAACGGCGACGTCACCATCGACACGGGCACCGTCCTCACCGGACGCCCGATCGGCACCAACACCACAGGTCAGGAAGCTGAGGGCCCGCATTGCGTCTGAGCCCGTTCCCCCTCCCCTCGACTAGCAAGGAAGGCGAATAGTCCATGTTCGCTGTCGCCACGTCATCCGTCGGCTGGGTCATCTTCGCCATCACGCTCGGCGGATGGATCACCTACTACTTCGCGAACCGTCGCTCGGCCAAGCCTGAATTGGGCTCCGAGATCGAGCTCGCGCCCAACCGCAAGCCCTACTACGACGACGAGGAAATGGAGGGGCCGCGCCTGCAGCGCATGCAGCTCCTCGCGATGCTGCTCCTCGTGCTGATCGTGATCGGCTTGCCGTTGTACTGGATCTTCGAGCCGAGCCGCCTGGCTGGCGCCACAGAGGCCAAGGAAGACATCTTCATCGAGTGGGGGAGCGCGCTGTACGCGACCACCGCGCAGGGCGGCTTCAACTGCGCAGGGTGCCATGGCGCTCAGGGCGGCGGTGGCGCTGCGAATTACGCGGTCACCGATCCGAACACCGGTGAGGTTCGCGCTGTCTCGTGGACCGCTCCTGCGATCAACAACGTCTTCTACCGATACGACCGGAGTGAGGTGCGGTTCATCCTCGTGTACGGACGCCCGTTCTCTCCGATGTCGCCGTGGGGCCTCGCCGGCGGCGGCCCGATGAACGACCAGCAGATCGACACGCTGCTCGCCTACCTCGAGTACCTGCAGATCCCGCGAGAGAACTGCGGCGAGGGCGAGACCAATCCGAAGACCTGTCCGTCCGGGAACCTGCCTGCCGACGAGCAGGCACGCATCGCGAAGGCTGCCGACGACGCCGCGAAGAAGCTCGTCCAGGACGGGAAGTACGCCACCGTCGATGCTGCGATGGGTGAGGCGTTGTACGACCTCTCCTACGCATCGGGCGCCTACTCGTGCGCTCGCTGCCACACCACCGGGTGGAGCTGGGGCGACCCGGGTGTCACCGGCCAAGGCGCGTTCGGATGGAACCTCACCGGCGGTGCGACGGTTCGTCACTTCCCCGACCAGAACGACATGATCACCTTCATCAAGGCGGGCTCGGAGTACGGCAAGCGCTACGGTTTGCAGGGCCAGGGCAGTGGTCGTATGCCTGGGTTCGGAGCGATGCTCACCGATGAGCAGATCCAACAAGTCGTCGAATATGTACGGAGCCTCTGAGTGAATCTCCTCCAAACCGTCCAGCCGGGCGTGCATCAGCTGTTCTCGATCCTTGCCAGTGAGGGTGGGGCGAGCAAGGACGGCGGCCCCGGCGCGTGGATGTACGAACTGCGCGGCATCCTCACCGTCGTCATCGGTGTGGTTGTGCTGATGGGCAGCGTCTACTTCATCCTCAGCACCAACATGGGCGGACGGCTTGCGTTCCTCGTGTCGTTCGCGTCGCTCGCCGGGTGGTTCTTCATCATGGGTGCGATCTGGTGGACGTACGGCATCGGCCTGAAAGGTGCCGAGCCCTCATGGGACCCCGTCGGTGGCCGAACCGTCATCCAAGACATCCCATCGCTACGCGCCTCCGGGGTGCTGGCTGAGGCCGTCGACGTGCCTGCTGGCGCAACTCCTGCGGAGGCGGCGAGCCTCGTTGCCGACCAGTTCGTCGCCGAGGGTTGGAAGGAACTCGACCCCTCTGCGGCGTCGTTCGGTCAGACCAGCTCGGCGGCAGAGATCTTCCTGAAGGAGACGGGCACGTTCGGTTCGGCCACGGAGTACAAGGTCATCAACGTGTTCGACTACGGCGGCGAGCGGTATCCGCGTTTCGCCAACGGCGCGATCGACTTCGTCGCGTTCTTCCACAACCCGCGGTACGCCATCGTCGAGGTGGCACCGGTGGTCGCCGTCCGAACCGAGCCGGGCCGAGCGCCAGCGACGCCACGCATCGACGAGTCGCAGCCGCACCAATGGGTGTACCTGTTCCGTAACCGTGGCTCGAAGCGGCATCCCGCGGCGTACATCACGATCGGCTCGTTGATCGTGTTCCTCATCTCGTGCTGGTTGCTGCACCGTCGCGACCGGACCGTCGACGCCAACCGCGCGCAACTCGCGCTGCCCGCACGGGAGTAGCGCGTGGGCCAGTACCTGCCGATCGTTGCGCTGTTGGCGCTGGCCATCATCTTCGGCGCGCTCAGCTTCTTCGCCTCTCGATTGCTCGCGCCGCGCCGCCCGTCGACGGCGAAGGAAGCACCGTACGAGTGCGGCATCGTCCCGAGCCGCGAGCCACCGGAACGCTTCCCCGTCAGCTTCTACCTCGTGGCGATGCTGTTCGTGATGTTCGACATCGAGATCATCTTCATCTACCCCTACGCCGTCACGCAGGGGAGCCTCGGGGTGTTCGGCTTCGGTGCGATCGTGCTGTTCTCTGCGCTGATCTTCGTGCCGTTCGTCTACGAAGTCGCCCGCGGTGGCCTCGACTGGGGCCCGATCAACAAGGCTCGTCGCCTCGAATCGGCCGTTGATGCCGGCCGCACCACGACGAGCACCATCCGCCGGGTCGGTACCGAAGGCCGGATCGAGGAGGCTGCCTGATGGGCATTATCAGCGATGTGCGCGAGGACGGCCTCGGCGGTCTCCAGCACAACTTCATCACGGCTCGCGTCGAAGACCTCGTCAACTGGTCGCGAGCGCGCAGCAGCTGGCCCGCGTCGTTCGGTCTTGCGTGCTGCGCGATCGAGATGATGGCGACGGGTGCCGCGCACTACGACATCAGCCGGTTCGGTATGGAGGTCTTCCGTGCCTCGCCGCGTCAGGCCGACATCATGATCGTGGCCGGGCGAGTGAGCCAGAAGATGGCACCGGTGCTGCGTCAGGTCTACGACCAGATGATGGAGCCCAAGTGGGTCATCTCGATGGGCGTGTGCGCCAGCAGCGGCGGCATGTTCAACAACTACGCGATCGTGCAGGGTGTCGACCAGGTGGTGCCGGTCGATGTCTATGCGCCCGGCTGCCCGCCCACGCCCGAGACGCTCATCCACGCGATCGAAACGCTGCACGGCCTCATCGAGACCGGTGAGATCACCCGCCGCCGCGCCGAAACCGGCGCTGGCGCCGACGTCCACGTCTCCGAGATCCCCGCCGCGGCGAACCCCGTGCCGGTGCTGCTCGGGGTCCGCTGACCGATGAGCGAGCTTGCCGACACCGACGAGGCGAGCGCGCCCCAACCCGTGTTGCTGCACGGGCTCGAGGTGCACCTCTCGTTCGGCCAATCGGTCCTCCACGTACCGCGTGAGCGCTACCTCGCCGTGGTGAAGGGCCTCCTCGCCGACGGCTTCGAGATGTGTGTCGACGTGACGGCCGTCGACTTCCTGCAGATGCCCGACCGCACCGTGCCCGCCGGCGTGGTGGCGGAGCGCTTCGAAGTGGTGGTCAATCTGCTCTCGTTGAAGGATCGAACCCGCATTCGTCTCCGTGTGCAGGTGCCCGAGAGCGACGCGACGGTGCCGACGCTGTTCGACATGTACCCGGGCACCGAGGCGATGGAACGCGAGGTGTACGACATGTTCGGCATCACCTTCACCAATCATCCCGACCTCACGCGCATCCTCATGCCAGAAGACTGGGAAGGCCACCCGCTCCGCAAGGACTACGACGTCGGCCGCATCCCCGTGCAGTTCAAGGGAGCCCCGAACTGATGAGCATCCTCGAAACGATCGAGCAGGGCAACGAGCCCGAGCAGGGCCTCAAGCCCCGCAGCGAACTCACCGCGCGAGAGCTGATGCGCGAGGTGGGTGCAGTGCTGCGCCTCAGCGAGGCGGAAGTCGCGAAGCTCGGTGACGTGCCGGTCGATCCGGCCGACGACCAGACGATGATCATCAACATGGGGCCACAGCACCCCAGCACGCACGGCGTGCTCCGGTTGATGCTGGAACTGCAAGGCGAGACGGTGCTGCGCTGCAAGCCGATCATCGGCTACTTGCACACCGGCATGGAGAAGACGGGCGAGGGCCTGTCGTATCTCCAGGGCCCCACCAACGTCACCCGCATGGACTACCTGAGCCCGTTCAGCAACGAGCTCGTGTTCTCGCTCGCCGTCGAGAAGCTGCTCGGCATCGACGAAGAGATCCCCGAGCGCGCGGTGTGGATCCGCATGCTGCTCGCTGAGCTCAACCGCGTCAGCAGCCACCTGCTGTTCATGGCCACCAACGGCATGGACCTCGGCGCCGT
>JBMOFX010000212.1:0-5097 GCA_049318665.1 Ilumatobacteraceae bacterium
CGGCGAAGGCTTCCTTCAGGTTCTCGTGGGTCTTGGTGCCGTGGAGGCTCATGACATGTCCTTTGGGTTGGTGGGTTGGGTTGGTGGGTTGGGTTGGATGGGACCGGGGGTCATGCGCCGCGAGCGGCGCACTCTGCGCACCGACCGCGGAAGACGACGTCGGTGCTGTCGACGTGGAAGCCATCGAGGCCGTCGACGCGGAGTTCGGCGACGTGGCGGGCGTAGACGTCTCGGACGTCACCGCATTCGTCGCAGACGAGGTGGTGGTGCTCATCGACCTTGGGGTCGAATCGGGCGGACCCATGGTCGAGTCGGATGTGCTGGAGCTCACCCATGTCGACGAGGTCGTGGAGGGTTTGGTACACGGTGCGCAGCGAGATGCCGGGCATCCGCGCGCTTGCCACCAGGTGCAGCGCCTCGGCGCTCGGGTGGGTGGTGTTGTCGTGGAGCAGGGCGAACAGCAGTTGCCGCTGCGGGGTGACCTTCAGGCCGCGGCTGCGGAACGCGAGGGTGAGCTCGGTCGGCGTACGCATGAGCCGCACCGTATTCGCAACGATTGTTGGTTCGCAACTCCTGCACGTATCTCCGCTCACGGACCCGCTGCCGTACCATGCCGCTGATGTCCGCACCGTCGCGCGCCCCCTCTTCGTTCGAGCGAACCGCGATGTTGTCGAGGCTCCAACACGAGGAGTTCGACGTCGTCGTGGTCGGCGGTGGCATCACCGGCGTCGGGGTGGCACTCGATGCCGCGTCCCGCGGGTTGCGCACCGCGCTGGTGGAGCGCGACGACTTCGCGTCGGGCACATCGTCGAAGAGTTCGAAGCTCGTGCACGGCGGATTGCGCTACCTCCAGCAGGGCGACGTGCGACTCGTGTACGAAGCACTGCGCGAGCGGCAGCGACTGCGTCGCAACGCACCGCACCTCGTGACGGTGCTGCCGTTCATGATCCCGATCCTCGGCAAGCCGAAGGCCGCCGACGATCAGACGAAGAGCGTCGTCAACCGCAAGATCGCCCGTGCGCTCGGCTCCGCGATGTGGATGTACGACCTCACCGGTGGATGGCGGATCGGCAAGCTCCACCGACGACTCAGCAAGGACAAGGCGCTCGCGCACATGCCATCGATGCCGGCGTCTCGTGTGCTGGCCGCCTACCTCTACTTCGACGCCGCGGTCGACGACGCGCGACTCGTGCTCACCGTGGCGCGCACCGCAGCCGATCTCGGTGCAGCCGTGGCGAACCGCTGCGCCGTCGTCGGCATGCACCACCGCACCGACGGCCGCGTCGAGGCCGTGGAGGTGGAGGCCGACGGACGACGCTTCTCGATCCGGACGCGCGCTGTCGTCAACGCGGCGGGGGTGTGGAGCGATCGTGTGCAACAACTCGACGAAGGGGTCGACCCCGACAGCATCCGTCCGGCCAAGGGTGTGCACGTCACGGTGCCGTGGTCGAAGGTCCGCAACGACATCGCCGTCGTCATCCCGGTGCCGAAGGACAAGCGCAGCCTGTTCCTCGTGCCGTGGAGTCCGAATCACGACGGCACGTTCCGATTCACCTACGTCGGCACCACCGACACCGACTACCAGGGCCCGCTCGACGACCCGCAGTGCACGGCCGACGACATCGCCTACGTGCTGCGTGCGCTCAACGCATCCATCGACCCGGCGGTGAGCGGTGGGTTCACCGCCGACGACATCACCGGCGTATGGGCGGGGCTGCGGCCGCTCGTGAAGACCACCGAGTCGGGGCGCACGGCGGATCTCTCGCGTCGCCACAAGGTGAGCACCAGCGAGCACGGTGTCGTCACGGTCACCGGCGGCAAGCTCACGACGTATCGCGAGATGGCCGAAGACGCAGTCGACGAAGTGATGGACCTGCTGGCTCGCAAGGGTCGATCGCGCACGGCGCGGCTGCGGCTGCGCGGTGCGGGCAAGGATCGTCCGGTCAGCGACCCGGATCTCCTCGCGCGCCATGGCAGTTTCGCCCACGAGGTGCTGCCCAACGATCTGCTCGACGCCGACCCGACCCTGATCGAACCGCTCGTCGCCGGACTGCCCTACCTCCGGGCGGAGGCGATCTACGCAGTTCGCCATGAGATGGCCCAGTCACTCGACGATGTGCTCACGCGTCGTACCCGTGCCCGTCTGCTCGACCGCAAGGCGTCGCTGGCTGCGTCCGCTGGCATCGCCGCGCTCATCGCGCCGCACCTCGGTTGGGACGCTGCCGAGACCGCTCGCCAGGTAGCGGAGTTCCGGTCGCTGTGCGCCGACGAGGCCGCCGCGGAACTGGTGTCGGAAGACGAGCTCATCGCCAGCCAAGGAGCCGCATCGTGACCCGACCCACACCGCCGATCGAACTCGCGGGCACCGGCTCGCGGATCGCGTCCGCAACGGTCGCGCTGAGCAACGACGTGATCACGGCGCTTGCCGCAGCCTGCCCGTCCACCACCGACCTCGCCGAGCGAGCCGATGCAAGCCGCGACTGGTGGCCACTGTCGATGCACTGGGCGCTCGCCGGTTCGGCCCCTCAGGTCGCCGCCATCGTCTGCTCCCCCACGTCGGCCGATGACGTCGCGGCGGTCGTGCGCATCGCCGCCGCCCACCGCATTCCGATCACCGCCGCAGGTGGCCGCAGCGGTGTGTGTGGCGCGTCGGTGCCGCTGTTCGGTGGCATCGTGCTCGACACCACGTCCATGCAGGGCGTGCTGTCAGTCGACGCGGTATCGGGCATCGTCGAGGTGCTGCCCGGCACGTTCGGCCCCGACCTCGAGGTCGCGCTCGAGCCGTACGGGCTCTCGGTCGGCCACTTTCCGCAGAGCTTCGACATCGCCACCGTGGGCGGATGGGTGGCATGCCGCGGCGCCGGCCAGTACTCCACGCGGTACGGCAAGATCGAAGACATGGTCGTGGCGCTCGAGGTGGTGCTCGCCGATGGCACCATCATCGTCACCGGCGGTTCCCCCGCCGCAGCGGCCGGCCCCGACCTGTCGCAGGTGTTCCTCGGCAGCGAGGGCACGCTCGGCATCGTCACGCGGGTGTGGCTCCGCGCCCACCCCCGACCGTCGTACGAGCGCCGCGCGTCGTACGCCTTCGCGTCGTTCAGCGAAGGGGTCGATGCCTGTCGGCGGATACTGCAGCGCGGCGCAACCCCCGCGGTCCTTCGTCTCTACGACGCCCCCGAGAGCCAGCGCGGCCAGGGCGGCGACGGCACCCAGTGCATCCTGCTGGTGCTCGACGAGGGCGACCCGTCCATCGTCGACGCCACCTTCCACGTCATCGAGCACGAGTGCGACCATGCCGAATCGCTCGGCGTCGAGCGCGTCGAGCGCTGGCTCCACCATCGCAATGACACCAGCGCGCTGCAAGCCCTCACACGCAAGGGCTTCGTGGTCGACACCCTCGAGATCGCGGCACCGTGGGCGGCGCTCGACGCGATCTTCGACGGTGTGCGCGAGGCAATGCTCGCGGTGCCCCACGCACGCGCCGCCACCTGCCACCTGTCGCACAGCTACGCGGACGGTGCGTGCCTCTACTTCACGTTCGCTGCGACGCCGCCGCCGGACGAGGTGGAGGCCACCTACGTTGCGCTGTGGGATGCGGGCCAGCGTGCCGTACTCGCCTCTGGCGGCAACCTGTCGCATCACCACGGCGTCGGCGTGAACCGCGGCCGGTTCGTGCGCGAGGCGTTGGGGCCGGCGTTCGCGGTGCTCGCCGCGCTGAAGCAGGCGCTCGATCCGACCGGCATCCTCAACCCCGGCAAGCTCGGCCTGCCGAGCCCGTTCGGCGAGGTTGCCTGGCCGTGACGAGTCATCTCGACTGGCAGGCCATTCGGTCCGGCGCGCTCACGTGCTTGCTGTTCGGTGTGTCGTTCTCCCTGCTCGGCCGGTGGGCCGCCGATGACGACAACAGCGGGCTCGCGACCCTGCTGATCCTCCTCGCGCTCGCCGGCTTCGTCGTCGGCTCCGGCGTCGCCGCTTGGACGCAGCGCACCGGCCTGCCGCTCGTGCATGGGCTCATCACTGCGTCGGGCACCTACCTCGTCACGCAGACCGTGCTGATCACCTTCCGACTGCTCACCGGGCGAGACGTCCGCTGGTATGCCGCGCTGTTCAACATCACCCCGGTGCTGTTCGCTGGCCTGCTGGGTGGTCTGTTGGGCATGGTGCTGCAACGGCGCGGCATCACCCCCGGCCAACGTGGCACGGGTATCACCAAGAGGAGCGATTCGTGAGCGTGCTCGTCATCGACATCGGCACGACGGGTGTTCGGTCGGCGGTGATGCACCCCGACGGGTCACTCGGCCCGGTGCACTACCGCCGTGTTGCTCCGAGTTCGCCGTTCCCTGGACTCGTCGAGTTCGATGCCGCCGAACTCGCACAGGCATCGATCGAGCTGGCCACCGCGGCGCTCGTCGAACACGGAGGCACGGTCGCCGCCGTCGGCGTCAGCACGCAACGCGCGTCGACGGTGCTGTGGGATCGTGCGACCGGCCAGCCCCTCGGTCCGGGGCTCGGTTGGCAAGACCTGCGCACCGTCGGAGCGTGCATCACCACGCGGGCCGAGCACGGCCTCGAGCTCGCCCCCAATCAGACCGCGACGAAACTCGCAGCGCTGCTCGATCAGTACGACCCGGCCCGCGAGCGCGACCTGTGTGCTGGCACGGTCGACACGTGGATCGCCTGGGCGCTCACCGAAGGCGCGGTGCACGTCACCGATCGCAGCAACGCCGCCGTCACGGGCCTCACGCTTCCCGATGCGACCGGCTGGTCGGCGCGAGTGCTCGATCTGCTCAACATCCCCGAGCGGTTGCTGCCAACCATCGTCGACACCTCCGCGGTGATCGCCCCGGCCACGGCGTTGCCGGGCGCTCCCCCGCTGGCGGCCCTCGTGGGCGACCAGCAAGCGAGTCTGGTCGGGCAGAGCTGCGTCCGACCCGGCGACGCGAAGATCACGTTCGGTACGGGCGGGATGCTCGACATGATCGTCGGCGGTGCACCGCCCGCCACGGCGAACCGCAGCAAGAACGGCACGTTCCCGATCGTGGCGTGGTCGATCGATGGTGCCGCCACGTGGGGTGTCGAGGGGATCATGTTGTCGGC
>JBMOFX010000213.1:0-5087 GCA_049318665.1 Ilumatobacteraceae bacterium
CAACGCGGTGAGCTGCGGAGCCAACCCGATCGAGTTGTTGATCTGGAGCACCTGCTCGGGTGGGATCGAGATGCTCGTACGCCGACCGTAGTAGGTGCTGTTCGTGTACGGCACCACGATGTTGAGCCCGTCGTAGCCGCCGTAGATCGTCACGATCACCACGACGCCGTCGTTGGGAGTCAGTGGCGCGGCCCAACTCTGTGGCACGCCACCGAACAACTCGGTCGACGCCACCGCACCGACGGCACCGGCACCCACTGCCGACAGGAACTTTCGGCGTGTCCAGCCGTTCGGCCCCGGGGCCTCCAGATCGGGATCGGGTCGCGACAGGAGCGCAACCATCTCCTCGGCTTCGAGATCGGACTCGTGCCTCATGGAACGTTCATCTCCCCGGTCAGCATGATCATCACCAGCAGGTTGGTGGCGGCCGTGTTCTGGCTGCCGCCCACTGCGGTGCGTTCGTTGGTGTAGGCGTTGGTGATCGCCGTGCGCGTGTTGTCGGCCAGCACGACGCCGAAGAACGCGGCGACGTTGTCGACCGCGGCCGCCGGTGTCATCGCGTAGAGGTAGTTGAAGCCGTTGTTCAGCCTGAGTTGCGACGCGACGCGGCGAGCGACGTTGGCTCGCCCGCTCAGCGAGCCGGTCGTGAGGTAGTACGCGTTGTTCTCCCAACCGGCCACGTTCGGCGGGTCCATCACCCGCTGACCCATCTGCAGACTCCAGTTGAAGATCTGCGCCTGGGTCGCGGTGAGCCCGCTGTGCGCCAGCAGGGCGACCGACCAATCGACCGGCGAGCGAACCAGGCCCTGCCGTGCCGTGAGCGAGTAGAACTCCGGCCGCAACAGGATCGCCCTGATCAACGGCCGCAGCTCGAGGTCGTTACTGATGAACAGCAACGACAGGTCGTCGAGGATCTCCGACGCAGGGTTCGGGTAGGCGAGGAACTCCCACAGCTTTCGGCTCATGTAGCGCGCTGCGATCGCCCGCTTCGCCGTGTTGTCGCGCAAGATCTCGTCGATGATCTCGGGGCCGTCCCAGTTCTTCGTCGTGCCGAAGAAGGTCTTGTTGTTGTTGTCGTGCTGGGTCGGCCGGAAGACGTAGGTCTGCGTCGTCGAGTCGAGGTTGTGTCCGGTCCATGCCCTGGCTGCGGCCGTCACGTCGGGCTGGGTGTAGTTGCCAACTCCGAGGGTGAACAGCTCCATCAGCTCGCGGGAGAAGTTCTCGTTCGGGCTGCCCTTCACGTTGTTCGCACCCGACAGGTAGCGCAGCATCATGGGGTTGAGCGCCATTGCGTGGGTGAACGAACGGAAGTTGCCGATCGACATCGAGCGGTAGAGGCTGATCTGCTGCATCAGCAGATCCGTCCGCTCGGTGGTCGAATAGTCGCTGACGAAATGACCGTGCCAGAACAGCGTCAGCTTCTCCTGGAACGGTCGGGTCGCCGACACCATGGTGTTGATCCACCAGTCGTGCATCGCGACTCGCTGGCCGTACCGGTTGTTCGGGTCGTCGACCAACAGCGTCGGCGGCGGGGTCGTCGTGTTCAACGAGAAGTCGAGCACGTCGTCGACGGCTTGTTCGATGGTGAGCGCCTGCAGCGCCTGAACTCGACTCGCCCGGGCCACGAACTCGGTCCGCCTGAGCAAGTGGATGATGTCGTTGACGTCGGCCACGAGTGAGTGTTCGGCCGTTCGGTGATGAGTCTCAACGGACGCGGCCCCAAGGCTCCATCAAGGTGTTGTCAATTCGGCCACTCCCGGTCGGATCGAGCGCGATCGCTAGGGTGCCGGGCGAACCGCAAGACGAAAGGCAACCCCCATGAGCAAGCCCACCGTCGACATCGGCCGCGTCGGCATCTGGTACGGCGGCATCGACGCCCTCCCCACGCCCGAGGCCCGTCGCGCCGCCCAGGTGATCGAAGAGCCCGGCTTCGGCGCACTGTGGATCGCAGAGGCCGTCGGCCGCGATCCGTTCGTCTCGGCCGCGGTGCTGCTCGACGCCACCGAACGGCTCCCGCTCGCCACCGGCATCGCCAACATCTATGCGCGTGACCCGATGACGATGGCGGCCGGCCAGAAGACGCTCGCCGAGGCGTTCCCCGGACGCTTCCTGCTCGGCATCGGCGTGAGCCACGGGCACCTCGTCGCCGGGGTGCGCAAGCACGACTACAGCAAGCCCTACAGCTACATGATCGATTACCTCGCCAAGATGGACAAGGCGCTGTTCATGGCACGCGGCCCCGAGGTCGACCCCGGCCGCCTGCTCGCTGCACTCGGGCCGAAGATGCTCGAACTGTCGGCCACCAGCGCGAACGGCTCGCACCCCTACTTCACCACGCCCGATCACACGAAGCTGGCGCGTGACGTGATGGGCGCTGACGCGCTGCTGGCGCCCGAGCAGATGGTGGTGCTCGAGACCGATCCGGTGGAGGCCCGCCGCATCGCACGCGCCGGGATGAAGATCTACCTCGGACTGCCGAACTACTACAACAACCTTGCCCGCATCGGCTTCGATGAGAGCGACTGGTCCGACGGCGGCAGTGATCGACTCGTCGACGCGATCGTCGCCTGGGGCACCGAGGAGCAGATCGCAGCACGCGTCGGTGAACACCACGCCGCCGGCGCCGACCACGTGTGCGTGCAAGTACTCCAAGACGGTCACGGGATGCCCGAGAGCCAGTGGCGCCGATTGGCGCCTGCACTGCTCGGCTGAGATGACCGGGCTCCGCGGCGCGGCAGGTGCGCTCTCGCGCCAGCGCGGCGTGATCGTTCTCGCGCTGCTCGCATCGGTCGGCGCGGCCATCGCTGTGATGTTGATCGGCGATCCGGCGTACCGCGCGGCGAGCGTTGTCACCGTCGAGCCTGCGGACGCAGCGACCGTGGCGCGTTCCGTCGCGCTGATCGAAGGCGACGCGGTTCGCGCCATCGTGGTGGATGCGGCGGGCGGTGGCCTGGTGCCGGACGTGCGCGCATCGGCAGGCGAGGGTGGCGTCATCCGCATCAGCGTGCGTACCGGTGATGCCGACACGGCCGCTGCCTACGCGAACGCCTACACCGATGCGTTCGCGCAGACGCAGGCGGGCGCCGCGGTCACCGTCGCCGTGGTGGAGCGAGCCGTCCCACCCGACACGCCAGTGTCTCCCGACCCCACCTTCACGCTGGTGGTGGCCGTGCTCGTCGGCGCGGTGATCGGAGCAGTTGGCGCTCTCGTCGTGGACCGCCTCCTCGACGTCATCACGACCGAGCGTCAACTCGTCGATGAAGCGCATCGTGCGCCGTTGCTCGGCGTGGTGGAGCAAGGGACGGATGTCGCGGTTGCGGTGCGTTCTGTGTGCGACGAGCTCGACGCGGTTGACATGCGCATCGTGCAGGTCACCGCCGTCGACGACGACGTCCTCGGCGCCGTCATCGCGATCGGGCTCGCACGCGCGTACGCCGAGCGAGGCGAATCGGTCGTGCTGGCCGACGTGAACCTGCGCGAGCCGCACGTCCATCGCGAGCTCGCGGTGGCCGGCAACGTGGGGGTCGTCGACGCGTTGCACGGCGAGCTGCTCGAGATGACAGCGCTGCCGCTCGACGACGGTCTCACCGTCCTCGCTGCCGGCCGTCGGCCGACCTCGGCACCGCGCACGATCGGATCCGCCGCCATGGAGGAGCTCATCGTCGAGTTGGACCAGCGCTACTCCGTGGTGGTGATGTGCTCGTCCTCGGCGACTCCCTACGGCGACGCTGCCGTGTTGTCGCGGCTTGCCGATGGCGTCGTGGTCGTGGTCGGCGAGGGTTCGTCACGCCGGCAACTGGGCGCCGCACTCGATGCGCTGGATGTTGCCGACGCGCCGATCGCCGGCCTCGTGCTCCAACGGGGCACCCGGTGAAGCGGGCGCTGGTGATCGTCGCGGTCGTCGTTGCGAGCGCCATCGCAGGTGCGTTCGCAGCGGGTTGGCCACCGGATCGGATGCCGTCATACGTGAACCTCGCGGGTCTTTCCGACCAGCTGTAGGCATTGCCTCTCCATCTTCGCGATGGATCGTCAAGGTTCGAGCAAACGGTCGGCATTGCGTGAGATCGCCGACATAGGTTCACGGCCATGTGGTGCCGGCGGGCACCCGACAGTGACAGAGGACATCATGGCGGACACTTTCCTCGGGCCTCCGGGGATCGACACGTTGATTCGGGTCGATGAGGCATGGACGGAACTCGCGGCTCATCGCCGCAACCTTGCGACGGGTGGCGTCGCAGCGACCCTCGCGATGGCGCTTGCCGCGACGAGCGTTGCGTCACTCTTCGTGTGCATCACGCTCGCGCTCGTGGGGGTTGCGGCGGGCGCGGCCGCCGTGGTCGACGTGCACCAGCGGCTCATCCCCAACCGCCTGCTCTCGCTCTCACTGTTGCTCATCGTCGTGACCGCTGTGCTCGATAGCGGCGCATCACTCGGGATGGTGTTGGTCAGTGCGATCCTCGCCTCGCTGCCGCTGTGGATCGTCCGCTACGGCCACGGCCTCGGCATCGGCGACGTGAAGTTCGCCTTCGTGCTCGGTGCTGCTGCCGGTCTCGTGCACCCGTGGGCAGGGCTGATGACCGTGTGGATCGCGTCGGCGGTCAGTGGTGCCTTCGCGTTGATGCGCCACAAGCAGCATCTCGCACTCGGCCCGTGGCTGTGGGCTGGATTCGTCGGTGGCACCGCGATGGGCGTGCTGTTCGTGCAGGTGGGCCTCGGCTGATGGCCACGGTGCTGAACCCGCCGAACGGACCCATGTGGACGTCGCCGGGGGCGGCACCGAGCGTCGTGTCGGCGGCTCCCACTCGCCGCTCCCGGGCTCGGAGCCAGTGGCTCATCCTCGGCGCCGCACTCACGGTGCTTGCCGGTGTGCTCGTGGCGTGGGGTCTCGGTCGGGCTGCCGATCGGGTGGACGTGGTGTCGCTCGCCCGGCCGGTGCCGGCAGGCGCCGTCATCACCGCCGACGACCTCACCGTCACCCCGATCGCGTTCGACGCGCCGGTGACCGGCCTGGTGCCGGCGGCGTCGCTCGCCGAACTCGTCGGGCGCACCACCACGATCGATCTCGCGCCCGGCACCCTCCTCACCGT
>JBMOFX010000214.1:0-5069 GCA_049318665.1 Ilumatobacteraceae bacterium
TGGTGGAGTGCCCGAGCGTGAGGCGCAGGGCACCGGCCGACCACTCGCGCTCGACACCCATCGCGGCGAGCACGTGCGACGGCTCCATCGCACCGGCAGCACACGCGGACGCTGCGCTGGCGCACACTCCTCCCTCGTCGAGGAGGTACAGCAACGCCTCGTTCTCGATGTCGCGGATGCACACGTGGGCGGAGCCGGCGACCTTGTGCTGACGGGGCACCGTCTCGCGAACGTCGGGCAGCGCGGCGAGCAGCGCGTCGACGAGGCGATCGCGCAGCGCCGCGATGCGTGCGGTCTCGGTCGAGCGCTCGACATCGGTGAGGCGGAGCGCCTCGGCCATCGCTACGGCCCCCGCGACGTTCTGCGTGCCGCTGCGACGCTCGCGCTCCTGGCCGCCTCCGACGAGGAGCGGATCGAACTCGCCACCTGGCCGAACGATCAGCGCACCGATCCCCTTCGGACCACCGAACTTGTGCGCCGACAACGACATCAGGTTCACGTGGGGGGTGATGTGGCGCAGGTCGAGCCAACACGCGGCCTGGACGGCGTCGGTGTGGAGCACGGCGTCGACCCCCGACCGCCGAACGACCTCGGCCACGGCGGCGATGTCGGTGACGGTACCGACCTCGTTGTTCACGGCCATCACCGACACCACGCCAACGCGATCGTCGAGCACATCGGAGAGTTGGTCGAGATCGATCCGCCCGCTTGGGTCGACACCCACCACGGTGCCGCCCACTTGCTCGACCGCGTGGAGCACCGCATGGTGTTCGGCGGCCGAGCACACCGCGGTCGCCCCACGCTTGGTGACGACACCGAGCACCGCAGTGTTGTCGGCTTCGGTTCCACCGCCGGTGAAGACCACTTCACCGGGTCGACAGCCGACCACCTCGGCAATCACCTCGCGAGCGTCGTCGAGCGCGGCTCGCGCCTGGCGTGCGAACCGGTGCGAGCCGTTCGGGTTCGCGAACTGCTGGTCGAAGAACGGGAGCATCGCCTCGACTGCCTCGCGTCGCATCGGCGTCGATGCCGCGTGATCGAGGTAGGTGAGCGCTCCCGACATGCTCGTGACGCTATCGAGCGAACGCAACCGGCGAAGATGACGCCATGCGTGGATACGGACCGAACTCGTACGGCGACGGGATGGCCGACGTCTACGACGACTGGTACGCCGGGATCAGCGATGTCGACGCGACAGTGTCGTTCCTCGCCTCACTCGCAGGCGCAGATGGGAGTGTGCTCGAGCTCGGTGTGGGGACCGGGCGTCTCGCGGTGCCGCTGGCGGCCATGGTCGGTCGAGTGGTGGGCATCGACGCCAGCGAGAAGATGCTCGAGCGCCTTGCCGTTCTCGATCCACAGCGCACGGTCGTGAGCATGCTCGGCGACATGGTCGACGACCTTCCTCGGGAGGGGTTCGATGTCGTTGCCGTCGCGTACAACACCTTCTTCAGTCTGCTCACGCACGAGCGTCAGCAGGCGTGCTTCTCGGCAGTTGCCGAACGCATCGGCGACGAGGGCGCATTCGTGATCGAGGCGTTCGTACCCCAGCCGCACACCGGCTCACAGGTGTCGGTCCGGTCACTCACCACAGATCGGGTGGTGCTCAGCGCGAGCGTGCACGACGCCGAGCAGCAGTCGGCCGACGGTCAGTTCATCGAGATCACCGAGCAGGGCGGCGTCCGGCTCCGCCCGTGGTCGATCCGCTGGACACACCCCGAGCAGCTCGACGACATGGCCTTTTCGGCCGGCCTACGCCTGGATGAGCGGTGGGGTGGCTTCGCCCGAGAGCCCTTCGACACCGACTCGGAACGCCACGTGAGTGTGTACCGCAGCCGAACACTGGCGGACCAGAGGTGAAATCGGTGACACGTCCCTCTCTGCACGTTCCGACTCCCCTAGGGTGGTGGGTGTTGTGAGTCAACTGCGCTTGAATCCACTCACCGGTCGCTGGGTCACGATCGTCGCCGAACGAGGCGAACGGCCGTCCGACTTCGCCCCGCGGACCGAGGTCGTCGAATCCGACCCGAGCCGCCCCTGCCCGTTCTGCCCCGGCAATGAGCAGGGATCGGATGTCTCGCTCGAGCGTCTGGACGATGGTGGCCAGTGGCGGATGCGGGTGCTCCCCAACCTCTACCCGGCCTTCTCGGGCGACGAGCCGTTCTCGGTGCACCACCTCGGACCCGTGCACGTCGAAGCCGAAGGCAGTGGCATCCACGAGGTGTTCGTCTACAGCCCCGACCACGACGCCGGCCTGCACTCGCTCAACGATCGTGATGCGGCCGACCTGATGCGCGTCCTGCAGCGTCGCTTCCACGAGCACGCCAGCGCATCGACCCTGCGGTTCACCCAGGCGATCATCAACCACGGTCGTGAAGCCGGCGCATCGCTCGCCCACCCGCACGGCCAGCTGCTCGGGCTGCCGTTCGTGCCGGGCGAAGTGCTCGAAGAGCAGCGTGGCTTCAATCGGTTTGAAGGTGGTTGCATCCTCTGCGCCACCGTCGAGGCCGAGTTGGTCGACGGCAAGCGGATCGTGTTCGCCAACGACTCGGTCGTGTGCATCTGCCCGTTCTGGAGCGGATCGCCGTTCGAGATGATGATCATCCCGCGTCACCACGACCTGCACCTCACCGACTCCGACGACACCACGTTGTCCGCCGTCGGTGTGGCGATCCGTGATGCGATCGGTCACCTGCGTGAAGCCGTGGGCGACGTGTCGTACAACGTGGTGTTCCGCACCGCGCCGCACCAGTACAGCGGTGCGTTCCACTGGCACGTGAACATCCTTCCGAAACTGCACACCACCGCCGGCTTCGAGCGTGGCACCGGCGTGTTGATCAACATCGTCCCGCCCGAGTCGGCGGCCGAGCACCTGCGCAACGCGTCGGTGCACGCCTGACCGGCGCACCGTGGCACGCATCAGCGTCAGCATCGAACTCGACGCGACCCCGCAGCGAGTGTGGGAAGTCGTCGAACCCGTCGAGAACCACGTCGACTGGATGCACGACGCCGTCGCGATCCGCTTCCAGGGCGAGCAGACCCGTGGTGTGGGGACGTCGTTCCTCTGCGACACCAAGGTCGGCCCGATCAAACTCGTCGACCGCATGGAGATCACCGAGTGGGTGCCCGAGCAGACGATGGGCGTACGCCACACCGGCATCGTGACGGGCACTGGACGCTTCACGATCACGCCGATCGACCTCGGCCGACGCAGCCGGTTCGAGTGGGCCGAGGAGCTGTTCTTCCCGTGGTGGCTCGGCGGCCCGATCGGTGCCTACGTGGGCGGCAAGGTCGTGATGCAAGCCATCTGGCGTCGCAACCTGCGCGAGCTGAAGGCCCTCGTCGAGGCCACCCCCACCGCCTAACTGACGCAGTCTGGTTGCGAAAAGCGCGGAAATTCGTACGAATCTGCAACCAGAGTTCCTCGCCGCATGACGAGGGCGCCCCGGCGCGTCCCGACTCAGGCGAGCGCGCGCACAGCAGCCGTGACAGCGGCAGCGAGGACCACCACCACGACGAAGGGCAAGCGCCGCCACGTGGCCACGACAGCCACCGCGACGCCAGCCACCCGGGCATCGATCACGAGGTCCTGCCCGCTGCTGAAGGTGTCCTTCACCACGAGAGCAGTCACCACTGCTGCCGGGATCAGTGCGAGGCAGCGCTCGAACGCGACGGGGAGGGTCCGATTCGCCAGCAGGAAGTAGCCAACCGACTTGAAGGCCAGCGCCCCGACCGCCAGGGTCAGCACGAGCGTCCAGGTCATGCCCGGTCCCAGCGTTCGCCGGCGGGCAGGCCGACCAGCACGGCCGTCGCGGCGCAGAGGATCGGCACACCGACCGGGAGGAACGGGATCAGCACGAGACAGATCAGCCCGCCGAGGCCAGCGGCGACGCGGCCGCGGTGCGTGCGCAACTGCGGCCAGATCATGAACACGAATGCGGCCGGAAAGGCAGCGTCGAGCCCCCACGTTCGCGGGTCGATCGCACCACCGAGGAGCGCGCCGATGAGCGTCCCGAGGTTCCAGAAGACGTACACGCTGAGCCCGGTGATCCAGAACGCCGCACGCTGGAGACGCAGGTCGTCCTGCGCCAGCGACATCGCCGTCGACTCGTCGATCGTGACCTGCGCGGCCACCAACCTGCGAGCGACCGGCCCGTCGATCCGGCGGCCCATCGTGAGGCTGTACACGCCGTTGCGGGCGGCCAAGACCAGCGCGCCACCGAGGGCCGAGGCCACCGAACCGCCCGCGCCGATGACGCTGACGGCCGAGAACTGCGACGCTCCGGTGAACACCAGCAGCGACATCGCGCACGCCTGGAACACCGTCGCACCGGCCGATACGGCGCCAACACCGAACGACACGCCGAACACACCGACCGCAGCACCGAGCAGCACGCACGCGCTGAACACCGGGCGCAGCGCGGGGTCATCGAGCAGGCGTGGACGAGGCATCGAAACGGAACTCAGGTTGGTCGGTGCGCAGCGAGCCAGACGACGCCGAGCGGAGGCAGATCGATGAGCGCCGAGCTCCGCTGGCCCTGCCAGTGCAGTCCGTCGACGGCACCCACCACGGATCGATCGCCGGTGTACCCGCTGCCGCCGAACCCGGCAGCGTCGGTATCGATGACGACCTCCCAGTCACCGGCCCACGGCAGACCGACGCGGTAACCGGGCCGCGGCACCGGCGTGAAGTTGGCAAGACAGGCCACCGCGTGCGCTCCCCCGTTGGCCCAGCGGAGGAAGGCGTAGACCGAGTGCTCGTCGTCGTCGGCGTCGAGCCATTGGAAGCTGCCCGCGTCACCGTCGCGTTCCCAGACCGCAGGCCAGCGGTCGGACTCGGCGTTGAGCGCTGCGACGAGATCGCGCACACCCCGATGCGGCGCGTGGTCGAGCAGGTGCCAGGGCAGGCCGGCGGCGTCATTCCACTCCGTCCACGGTGCGAGCTCAGAACCCATGAACAGCAGCGGTGCGCCGGGCATCGCCCACATCCACGCGTACAGCGATCGCAGGTTGGCGAACTGCTGCCAGTCGTCACCCGACATCTTCCCGAGCAGGCTGCTCTTGCCGTGAAC
>JBMOFX010000215.1:0-5005 GCA_049318665.1 Ilumatobacteraceae bacterium
CGGTCGGGATCGGCCACGACGGGAACTCGAGCACTCCGTTGGGCAGCGCGGCGCCTGGGTTGGCCGGGTCGCCCGCGCCTTCTTCCACCATCACCCGAACGCTGGGCTCGGACGAGAACGCCGCGAGCGCCTGCTCGTAGCTCTGCCCCTCGAAACGGTTGACGAACGGGGGGCCGCCGGGGGAGCCGTACAACGCGTTGGTGAGGATCGGTACCACACCGTTGGGCCCACTCATGTCGGGGACCTGCTTCGCCACGTACAGCTGGAGGAACTCGGCCAGCCGCTGGAACACCGTCGGGCTCAGCGACTCGGTGTGGAGTCCGTTGGTGAGCGTCACGAAGACGGCCGGTGACGACGTGAACCGATCGAGCATCGCGGGGAAGTGGCCGCCGGTCTGCTCGTCCTGCCAAGCACCCGCGATGAACACCGGGACATCGATGCGATCAACGAACGTGGCGGGCGCGAGCGAGTCGCCGAGCGGGTTGGAGTAGAACGGATTGGCCTGGATCTCCGCGAGCAGGTCGGGGTTCTGGAGTCGGAGCAACTGGTTATCGGCGCACCTGGTGTCGCCACCGTCCGAGCGCTTCTTGGCCCACTCCTGCCCGTAGACCTTGGCGCTGTCCATGCGCTCCTTGGTCCAGTTGACGGCGAAGCCCGTGTTGAGGATGCCGCCGGGATACAGCGTCGACCGGTAGCTGTCGTCGAGCACCGAGAGTGGGCTGATCGCTTCGAGGCTCGGCGGCTGTGTGGCGGCCACGAACAGTTGGCTGATGCCTGGGTACGAGATGCCGACCATGCCGACCTCGTTGTCGAGAACCCACGGCTGCGCCGCGACAGCCTCGATCGCGTCGTAGCCGTCAAGGCTCTGTGCTGTCTCGAAGAAGCGATACGAGCCACCGCTGCAGCCGGTGCCGCGCATGTTGACGCCCACGTAGGCGAAGCCGAGCGCGTTGAAGATGGAACCGAAGGTCGTGTCGTCGGGGTTGCTCGGGGCGTAGCCGCTGTACTCGACCACGGTGGGGTACGGGCCCTGGTCGGCCGGACCCGGGAGCATCACGTTCGCGCTGAGCGTCGTGCCGTCACGAGTGGTGATGTAGCCGAACCCGCCGCCGGGCAGCAGGTCTTCCTTCGCGTAGAACGAGGCGTCGGGGTGATCCTCCGGATCGGCGACCGTGAACGACTCGCTCGCTTCGGTCTCCGAGCGGATCGTGTACCCGTCGCCCGGCTCCACGTTGCGGAACAGCAACGAACCCTGCTCGTCGACTTCGCCGCTGACGTCGGTGTCGGGTCCGGCGAGGGTAAGCGTGTCGCCCGTCTTGGCGCCGAGCACCGCCACTTGGCCTGAGCCCGGCTGCACCTGGAACGTGGCGGGGGCGAGCGCCACCGTCGTCGTCGGCGCAGCGGTCTCCACCACGGCGACCGTTGTTGTCGGCGCGGCACCGTCGGAGCCCGAGCATGCGGCAGCGAGCATTGACATCGCCGCGAGCGCAGCGAGGCCGGCGTGTCGGTGCGCGATGGTGAACCGGGGCGTGCGTTGGGGCATCGACGCAGTCTGCCAGAGACCATGGCGATCATCAGAGACAGCGCGATACCGTCATCTCATGACCACTCCGCCGGTCGAGTTCGACCTCGATGCGATGCTTGTCGACCTCGAAGCCCTGGTGACGATCGAATCCCCGTCGCACGATCTCGATGCGATCATGCGGTCGGCCGTGGCCCTTGCCGATGTGATCGAACGCCGACTCGGCTCCCGTCCGACGCTCGTCGACAGCCCCGCCGGCCCACACGTGCACTGGCGCGGCGGCGACCACGCCCAGGTGCTGGTGCTCGGCCACCACGACACCGTCTTCCCGTTGGGCACGCTCGCACGCCGCCCCTTTGCCATCACCGACGGGATCATCACCGGCCCCGGTGTGTTCGACATGAAGGCCGGCATCGTCCAGGCGATTCATGCCGCGGCGGCGTTGTCCGATGCTTCCCATGTCGAGCTGCTCTTCTCGTCCGACGAAGAGGTGGGCTCCGAAGCGTCACGCGCCCTCATCGAGGAGCGCGCCGCTGCGTGCGGTGCGGTGCTGGTGTGTGAGCCGAGTGCCGACGGCGGTGCGATCAAGACCGCACGCAAGGGCGTCGGCACGTTCGAGATCGTGGTGCGCGGCCGCGCCTCGCACGCGGGGCTCGAGCCGGAGAAGGGGATCAACGCGCTCGTGGCCGCGGCCGAGATCGTGCTCGCCGTGTCCACCCTCGGCGACCCTGCCACCGGCACCACCGTCACGCCGACGGTCGCCATCGCCGGTACCGCAGAGAACGTTGTGCCCGCCGAAGCGCGAGTGAAGGTCGATGTGCGTGTGGTGATCGCGTCCGAACAGGCCCGCATCGAAGCCGCGATGGCATCGCTGACGACGACTGTCGACGGAGCCACGATCGAGGTGCGCGGCGGCATCAACCGCCCGCCGATGCCCCCGTCCGCCTCGGCCACGCTGCTGCCGATCGCACAGGCGGCAGCGCGCTCGGTCGGCCTCGGTGAGCTCGACGGGGTTGCGGTCGGTGGCGGCAGCGATGGCAATTTCACCGCGGCGATCGGGGTTCCCACGCTCGACGGGCTCGGCGCCGTCGGCGGTGGTGCGCACGCCGATCACGAGCACGTCGCGGTCGATGCGCTCGTGCCCCGCGCCGCGTTGCTCGCCGAGCTCCTCGGCCGTCTCCGTCACTGAATCCCGCTCATCGCGACCGAGTGTCTCGGCGCGCGACGGGTGCACCGAGACACTCCGGTGAGCACGAGCGACTCGGTCGGCGCGCTGGGACTCGGTCGACGCCGTGGGACTCGGGTGGAGGGGGTTAGGGGGCGTCGAGGGCGGAGAGGCCGCCGCCCGGGGCGAGGGTGCCCGCCTGGCGGTAGACCTCGAGCTTGGCCCGGCTGTCGTCGATGTCGAGGTTGCGCATCGTGAGCTGGCCGATGCGGTCGAGCGGGCCGAACGCCGCGTCCTCGACGCGCTCCATGCTGAGCCGCTCGGGGGCATAGGTGAGGTGCGGGCCGGTCGTGTCGAGGACGGTGTAGTCGTCGCCACGACGCAGCCGCAACGTCACCTCGCCCGTGACCGCGCTGCCCACCCACCGCAGCAGCGGCTCGCGCAGCATCAGGCTCTGTGGGTCGAACCACCGGCCCTCATAGAGCAGGCGGCCGAGGCGGCGGCCCATGGTGCGGTAGTTCTCGATCGTGTTCTCGTTGTGGATCGCCGTGACGAGGCGCTCGTACGCGATGTGGAGCAGCGCGAGCGCGGGTGCCTCGTAGATGCCGCGACTCTTGGCTTCGATGATGCGGTTCTCGATCTGGTCGCTCATCCCGAGCCCGTGCCGACCACCGATCGCGTTGGCCTCCATCACGAGGTCGACCTGCGAGGCGAATTCCTGCCCGTTGATCGCGACCGGCCATCCCTCGTGGAAGCGGACCGTCACCGTCTCGGCCGCGATCGCGACGTCGTCGCGGTAATGAGCGACACCCATGATCGGCTCGACGATGTCCATCGACGTGCCGAGCTCTTCGAGCAGCTTGGCCTCGTGCGTGGCGCCCCAGATGTTGGCGTCGGTGCTGTACGCCTTCTCCTTGCTGGCCCGGTACGGCAGGTTGCGCTCGGTGAGGAACTCGCTCATCTCGGCCCGACCACCGAGCTCGGTGACGAAGTCGTTGTCGAGCCACGGCTTGTAGATCCGCAGGTCGGGGTTGACGAGCAGTCCGTAGCGGTAGAACCGCTCGATGTCGTTGCCCTTGTAGGTGCTGCCGTCACCCCAGATGTCAACACCGTCGTCCTTCATCGCCTGCACGAGCAGCGTGCCCGTGACGGCACGTCCGAGTGGGGTGGTGTTGAAGTACGTGCGGCCCGCCGTGGTGATGTGGAACGCACCGCACTGGAGTGCCATCAAGCCCTGCAGCACCAACTCGGTCCGGCAGTCGATCACGCGCGCCAGTTCGGCGCCGTACTCGCGCGCCCGAGCGGGAACACCGGGGAGATCAGGCTCGTCGTACTGGCCGAGGTCGGCCGTGTAGCAGTAGGGCACCGCGCCCTTCTCGCGCATCCAGGCAACAGCTGCGGAGGTGTCGAGGCCTCCGCTGAATGCGATGCCGACGCGTTCGCCGACCGGGAGGGATGTGAGGACCTTCGACATAGCGTCCCGACGCTAGCGGGGACGCCGCATCATCCCAGCGAACGATGCCTCGCTGACGAGCAGACCTGCGCCGGCGAGCACGAGCTGGATCGTCGCCAACCCGCTGAACCGGCTGATGTCTCCTGCTGCGATCCCGAGCATCACCAGCCCGCCGAGCGTGCCCCACACCGGCAGGAAGCGGACACGCTTGGAGGCCGCGATGATCAGCGCGACCGGCGCGACGAACGGCAGGAGTTGAATGAGCAGGAAGCGCGGCTCGGCAGGGGCGCCGAGCCACCACGTCGACTGACCCAGCGTGCGCGACGACTTCCATACCGATGCAAAGCCGAGCAGCACCCCGACCCACGCCGCGAGGAAGATGAATCGCCATGTGGCAGTGAGATCACCGGGGCGCAGTGTCGGCTCATCGGGCGCCCAGCCATCGGCACGGTGGTCGACGTGCTCGTCGCCGGTCTGATCGCCGGTGTCGTCGTGGCTCCAGGGGTTCGCCGAGGGGGGCTGCGGCAAGGTGCTCATGTGGTCACGGACTGTAGCGGCCACCTGGTTCGACGGTTACCCTGCCGCCCCATGAGCGACCGCTCGGTGGAGACCCTCACCATCTTCTTCCCCATGTGGAACGAAGAGGCCTACATCGAACGCACCATCGCTGCCGGCCGCGAGATCGGCGATGAACTCGTCGAGGCGGGCACGATCAGCAACTACGAGTTGATCATCGTCGACGATGCCTCCACCGACGCCACACCGGCGATGGCCGATGCCCTCGCCGCCGCCGACCCGCGGGTGAAGGTCGTGCACCACCCCGTCAATCGCAAGCTCGGCGGTTCGATCAAGACAGGCTTTGCCG
>JBMOFX010000216.1:0-5004 GCA_049318665.1 Ilumatobacteraceae bacterium
GTCGACCTCGAGGATTCCGTTCATCTTGGTGAGCGTGATCACCACTGCGTCGTCGAGTGGTGTGGCTCCACCGGCAAGTCCGGTGCCGGCACCGCGGGCCACGAACGCCACACCGTGCTCGACAGCGATTCGCACCGCGGCCTGCACCTCCGCCGTCGTGGTCGGGAACACGACCACGCCCGCACGCCCCTCGATGTTCGACGCATCACGGCGATAGAGGCCGAGCTCGGTGGCACTCGTGTGCACCCGATCGGCACCGAGCGCAAGGCGCAGCGCGTCGAGCAATGCCGGGTTCACGACGGGTCAGGCGCGTCGAGCAGCGCGCCGCGACGACGAATCCCGCACCTGTCGCAGCACGATCACCTGGCCGGCTTCCACCGGCTTGCCGTCAACCAGCACCGTGTCGATGTCGTCGATCTCATCGGCAAGCGTCGACGATCGACCGTCGAGACGCGCACGCAGCTCGCGCTCCTTCGCGCGCATTGCGCCCCGGCCCTCGCGAATCGCGTCGGTGATTCGGTTGCCCTCGGCGCGCATCGAGTCGGTTGCCCGCTTTGCCACCTGGGTGGGCGCCAGGTCGTGGGCAACCGTGCGCACCTTGCGGCGGGCCGCGGTGATGCCAACCGCGCCGGCAGCAACCCCGCCGGCGAACCATGTCATTCGCTTCATCACGCTGGCCTCTTTCCGATCGCCTTCGGGGCTTTCGTCACCTTGGTCTCCGTGCGCCGCAGCCGACGAAACGCCCGACTCGTGCCCGTTGCGAGCGCAGCGGTCTTGATGACGGGCGTGCTGAACGCAGCGCGGGCCACTCGACCGCCACCCGACATCGCATCGCTGATCGCCTCAGCCGAGCCGAGCACCCGGTCGAAGCGCTCCAGGTCGGTGCGCGCCTCTTCGACCACCGCCGAGGCCGAGTCGGTCGATCGGCGAAGATCGTCGAGCAACGGCTTCGTCTCCGAACGCAAGGTGGCCACCTCGGCATGCAGCGCCTTCAGCGTGTCGAGCACGCGCATCAGCACGACGACAAGAGCAGCGAACCCGATACAGCACAACACCGCGGCCAGTAGGACGGCGAGCTCACCAGCCGTCATGACGTTCGTCCTTCCATCGCCTCGCGCACCTCTCGCTCGTGGCCGTGGGTCGTGGGCTCGTAGTACCGCTTCGACGCCTGCGCATCGGGCAGGTACTGCTGGGCCACGTGGCCATTCGGATGGTGGTGAGGGTACTCGTAGCCGGCCCCATGTCCGAGGGACGCCGCACCTTGATAGTGCGCGTCGCGCAGATGGGCGGGCACCTCGCCGACGGCGCCCGACTGCACGTCGCTGCGCGCGTTCCAGATGGCGAGCGCCGACCGGTTGCTCTTCGGGGCCGTCGACAGGTGGATCGCGGCCTGGCTGAGGTTGAGCTGTGCCTCGGGCAGACCGACGTGCTCGAGCGCATGCGCCGCGGCGACGGCCACGAGCAGCGACGTCGGGTCGGCCATGCCGACGTCTTCGCTGGCGAAGATCACCATCCGGCGGGCGATGAACTTCGCGTCCTCGCCCGCCTCGAGCATCCGCGCCAGGTAGTACACGGCGGCCTGCGGGTCGCTTCCGCGCATGCTCTTGATGAACGCGCTGATCACGTCGTAGTGGTCATCGCGGCCGTACCGCAGCGCGCTGGTGCCGAGAGCCGATTCGACGTGGTCGAGCTCCACCACGTTGCGGCCCGCAAGCGCGCATGCGACTTCGAGCGCGGTGAGCACCTGGCGGCCGTCGCCACCGGCTCGATCGGCGAGGTGATCGACGGCGTCATCGGTGGCGGTCATCCCTTCGGCCTCGAGGCCACGACGGATGAGCGTGACGATCGCGTCACGTCCCAACGGCTCGAGGCGAAACAGCGTGCTGCGGCTTCGCAGCGGCGGGTTCACCTCGAAGAACGGATTCTCCGTGGTCGCGCCGATCAGCGTGAGGGTGCCGTCTTCTACCGCGGGGAGCAGCGCGTCCTGCTGCGCCTTCGAGAACCGGTGGATCTCGTCGAGGAACAGGATGGTGCCGCGCTGGTGCTCGCCCAACCGCTGGCGGGCGCGTTCGATCACCTCACGCACGTCCTTCACGCCGGCCGTCACCGCGCTGAGCTGCTCGAATGCCCGCTTCGTGCTGCCAGCGACGGCGAGCGCGAGCGTGGTCTTGCCCGTTCCCGGAGGGCCCCAGAAGATCGCGCTGGTGAGCCGGTCGCTCTCGACCAGACGGCGCAGTGGACGCCCCGGACCGACGAGGTGCTCCTGCCCCACGACGTCGTCGAGCGTGCGCGGGCGCAGGCGCGCCGCGAGCGGAGCCTGGGTGCGGAGCTGGTCCTCCGCGGCTGCGCTGAACAGGTCGCTCACCCGTTCGACGCTACCCCGACGGCGTTCGGTCAGAGTGTCGTGAGGACGCGGGCGTAGGCGTCGCGCCGCCACGCCGGCACGTGGTCGATCAGCCACTCGGGCTCGACCCACTGCCAGGCCACGAACTCCGACCCGTCGGGCGTCGGGACCAGCTCGTCGCTCAGCGCGTCGAACAGGAACCACTTCTGTACCTGGCCGCGCCGCGCACCGTCTTTGCCGCGCTCGGCACGGATGTCGTCCGGCCACTCGTAGGCAACCCAGTCGGGGTACTCGGCCCGCGCGACCACGTGTTCCTCCCCGAGCCCCGTCTCCTCGAACAGCTCCCGCCACGCCCCCTCGATCGGCTCCTCACCGACATCGAGTCCGCCCTGTGGCAGCTGCCATGAGCCGGCCGCGTCCGATCGCTCGAAGGCCAAGATCCGTCGCCCGTCCACGTGCCGAACGACGATCACCACCCCCGCCCTGAAGTGCTGCGCCGCCCCCACGCCCGCACCCTACCCACCCCGTTTGCACGGTTTCGCCCCACTGGTGGGGACGAACCGTGCAAACGGTGTGGCTGGTCGGGGTCAGCGGGCGAGGCCCATGGCGCAGAGGACGCCCAGGATCTCGTCCTCCGGCATCCGCCACGTCAGCTCGATCGGCAGCCAGCCGTCCGCGACGAGGGTGTTCTGACGTCGCGCGTCGCTATCGAGGTCACTGGCCATCGAATGGAACCCGAAGCCCTGACCCTCGAGGAAGATCCTGCGGTCGGGCCAGGCGAAGTCGAGACGATAGCGATGCCCGTCGATCTCCACCTGGTGCTGCTGAACCGGCGGGATGATCCGACCGGATGCCATCACGCGCGCCAGGCGTGCCTCCAACGGGCTCTCGCCCGGGTCGAACCCCCGGTGTCGCGTCGACAGGACGATCTTCAGCTTCTTGATGCTCCGCCCGGGCGCGGGTCGCATCGACATCACGCGGTCCCTCAGCACCTCGAGCCCGATCAGCCCACGTCGCATCAGGCTGTCGACGGCCTCACCCAGTTCGTCGACATGGAGCGAGCTGCTCACGTCGATCACCGTGCGAACCGGGGACGTGCAGGGGATCTCCCAGCGCTCGACGAGGTCACCCGGCTCGAACGTCCCACTGCGGTGGTGCTCGACGCCGTCGAGCCGCACCATCCGGTTGAGTTGACCCGACACATGAATCCGGTCCTCGAAGCGCCGAGGCACCTCGATCCCCCACAACCGCATTGCTGTCGCGTGCGACGCCACGACGCCCTCGCCGCACGACAGCACGACGGCCCGCACCTCCTGCCGCCACGTCCGCGGCAGCCCATTGATCGCGATCACGCCGCGGCGCGCCGGTCGCCAGATGCCCTCCCGCTTGCGCCTGGCGATTTGTCGCTTGCTGAGGGACGCAATCGCGTCCGATCCCGTGATGAGCCCGTCTCGGCGCTCCGCCCGACCTTCGAGGTCCATGCCGCCACCTCCAATGCAGCGTTTGCACGGTTTCGCCCCGCTGGTGGGGCGAAAGTGTGCAAACGGTGTGGGTATGGGGGAAGGGGTGGGGGGAGGTCAGGCTTTGGGGGGAAGGGCGCGGATGCCGAGGTCGTCGAGTTGTTTGGCGTCGACGGGCGTCGGGGCATTGGTCATGGGGTCCATGCCGCTCTGGGTCTTCGGGAACGCGATCACCTCGCGGATGTTCTCCTCGCCGGCGAGGATCGCGACGAGGCGGTCGATGCCGAATGCGAACCCGCCGTGGGGCGGCGCCCCGTACTTGAACGGGTTGAGGAAGAACCCGAACCGACGATCTGCTTCCTCGGGACTGATGCCGAGCAGGCCGAAGATCCGCGACTGCAGCTCGGGCTGGTGGATTCGGATCGAGCCCGAGCCGAGCTCCCAACCGTTGAGGACGAGGTCATAGGCCTGGCTGCGCACGGCCAGCGGGTCACTCTCGAGCAGGTGCAGGTCATCCGGATGCGGCTGCGTGAACGGGTGGTGCCCGGGCTTCGGGCGACCCGACGCCTCGTCGACGCCCACGAACAGCGGGAAGTCGACGACCCACAGATAGCGATACGGACCCTCGTGCACCGGCGGACGGCCGATGTCGTTTCGCAGCGTGCCGAGTACCTCGCACGTGAGGTCCCAGCGGTCGGCCACGATCAGCAGCAGGTCGCCAGGCTTCGCATCGAAGCGCGCCGTGAGCTCGGCGTGCTCGCCGGCGCTGATGAACTTCGCGACCGGCGACTCGAACGACCCATCGGCGGCGACCTTCAGCCACACGAGTCCCTTGGCACCCATCTGCTTGGCGCGGTCGGTCATGCCGTCGAGCTTGTTGCGGCCGTACTCCTCAGCCTTGCCCGAGGCGTTGATCCCCTTGATCGCCGCGGCGCCGGCGAACGCCTTGAACGCGGTGTCGGCGAACACGTCGGTGAGCTCGACGAGCTCCGTGCCGAAGCGAAGGTCGGGCTTGTCGCTCCCGAAGCGGTTCATCGCCTCATGCCAGGTGATCTTCACGATCTCGCCCGGGTCTTGCCCCACGGCCTGCGCGGCGGCGAGCACGGCGGCACCGATGGCCGTGTGCACGTCGTCTTGCGACGCGAAGCTCATCTCGGCGTCGAGCTGCATGAACTCGTACTGGCGGTCGGCGCGCAGGTC
>JBMOFX010000217.1:0-4991 GCA_049318665.1 Ilumatobacteraceae bacterium
GGGATCCAGCCCTGGTAGCGACCGATCAGCGCAGGCACCGCCCGCACCGCGACCGTGCACCCTTGGCCAGGAGGCACGGCCAGACCGAGTTGGCAGGTGCCGCCGGTGACGATGAAGCCGGGCGTGGCGGCGGCCGACGTCGGCACCGCACTCGACGGACCGAGGTTGCGGATGGCCACAAACCATTCGTTGCTCGCGAGGTTGACGCCGGACGTGCCGAGATCGAGCGCGGCTGCGTTGAGCTCGGCAGTGCGCACGACCGACACGACGTGCCGACCGGTGGTTGCCTTGCCGGTGATCGCCCCTGCGTCGAGCGTGTCGAACACGATGACGCGACCCGATGCCGACAGCTCCGGGTGCGCGTTGGTGGCGGCAACGGGGGTGAGGCCGTCGACCGTGGTCGACACCCGGCGGACGAGACCCTGATCGACCTCGCTCACGACGATCTCACCATCGTCGGTCTCGGTCGGGGGCAGTGCCTGGACCGGGAACAGGTTGCGCGAGCGAGTGACGAACCCCACCTGGCTGCCATCGTCGGTGATCGTCGGTTGCGAGCCGCCCTGGTCGGCCGCGATCTGCTCGGCACCAGACGCTGTGTTCTGGCGACTCACGAGATCGGTGCGGCCGTCGACGGCGTCGAATCGGTACACCTGGGCGGGACACGCATCACCGAGGCACTCCGGCAACGTGGCGGAACCGGCGAGCTCGGGTGACGACGACACGTACGCGACGTAGTGACCATCGGCCGACACCACCGGGCTTGACGCGCCGAGCGTCGACGGCTTCCCGCCGACCTGCGACACGAGGATCACGTCGCCTGCGCTCGTGGCCGGCGACGCCACCCACGACGGCGGGACCGGCGCCGGCTCGGTGCTGTCGGTGGTCGTCTCGTCGAGGTTGCTCGGTCGAGTTGGATCGTTGATCGGCGCCACGAAGGTCGTGGTGGTCGTCGTGGTCGCGGTGGTCGCGGTTGATGGCCGTGTTGTCGTGGGGGTCGTCGTGGGGGCCGTCGTCGTGGGGGTCGGCGTGGGGGTCGGCGTGGCCGGCGCCGGAGCGACATCGGGCAGCGGGCCCGCACGATCGAACAGGTAGACCTGCGTGGTCGCGAAGCCCCCCGCCACACGGCCATCGCCCCACGTCGGCAGCCCGCTGCCGCCAGCCGACGAGTCGATCACTGCGTCGGACGTGAACGCCACGAACCGCCCGTCGGCCGACACATCGGCCTCGCGCTGGCCCGCGTAGCGGAACTCGGTGTTGGGCTCCTCGATCGGTGCCACCACGAGCGTGCTGCGGACCGGGTCCCCCATCGGCACGGTGAGGTCGACCACCGACACAGCCTGCAGTTTGGTCTTCGACCCGGCGCGATGGCTGAACGCCACGACGGTCCCATCCGCCGACTGCGATGGTGACCGCTCGGGCACCACCCGATCGAGTGCGCTCGTGTCGCCGTCTGACGACGAACGTGTTGACACCAACTCCCAATCGCCAGCCTTGCCACCGCAGCGCGGCAACACGAGTCGATACACGTCCCACCGATCGCTCGTGTCGTCGTCGCGGAACAAGTCGTACGGCATCTGCGTGATGACGGCGACCGAGCATCCGTCGCCGCTGATCGACGGCAGCACGCTGTCGCCGCTCTTCACACCGGGCAGCACCTTCGTGAGCTCGACATCGAGGGCGGCGGCCGACGACGTCGTGTCACGCAGCCACACCGTTCGCGTGCGCGCCGAGTCGTCGGTGGGGACACCCTCGAACACCACGAGCGTGCCGTCGTCGGACACCGATGGGTGCGCGGCGTTGACGACCGCCGTGTCGACCGCGGTGACCACCGGACTGGAGGCGATGCGCGGCGCTGCGCCCGCGGGGCCGAGGGCTCCGAGGGCGGCGCTGACTGCCACCGTCCCGGCCACAGCCAAGACGAGGCGCCCGCGATCACGCTTGCTCACCATCCGATCGATTCGCTCCGTCCGTTCACCTGTCGAGAGAGGCCTGACCGAAAAAGTCGGTCAGCGCCGCAACGATTCCCGCCACCGAATGATCGGTAGCCGTGACCTGCACCTTGATGCCAGATCGCTGGGTCTTCATCGTCGTCTGGGGGCCGATCGTAACGACCGTCAGGGGGGTGCTCGTTCCGAAGATGTCCACCCACGCGTCAGCCTGCGTTCCACTCGTGAACACCACGGCGTCGGCGGCCAGCACTGCCATCTGCTGGGCAGCCGACGGCACGAGGCGGCTGGATCGATGGGTGATCACCCGGCTGACCTGCCATCCGAGCCCGGTGAGGCCGTCCACCATCGTCGGCGCGCCCTCCTCCGCCTGCACGACGAGCGCGCTGCCGATCCCGGACGGGAAGACACTGACCAAGCCTGCAGCGCTCTGCTCGGCCGCCACGAGATCCGTCCGAGGGAGGTTCGCCGCGGTCGTCGACCCGACTGCTGCCACCGACGCCTCGGTCGAGCCGAGGTGCGGCGCGACCCGTCGGGCGGCGCCGACCGAGGTGGCGATCACCCAGTCACCAACCGTCAACGAGGCCACCGCCGCCGCGATCTCGGCGTCGCTCGCCACGTCGACCAACTCGATGAGCGGCATCACGATCGGCACTGCGCCCGCGGCCTCGAGTTGCTCGACCAGAGACGCTGCAAGGTCACGCGGCCGGGTGATCACGACCGTTCGCCCCTCGAGGGGGCGATCGGCGTCAGGCATCGAGACGGCCTCCACCAACCTGAGCGTGAAGTGCGGCAGCCATCGCCGCCGACCGTCCGGTCGCGTCACCGACCGGCACGACGGTCGCGTCGCGCGCCACGCGACCCGACACCGGGTCGGCGAGGAACCCGTGCAGCACACCGGCGTCGTCGAGATGTGCACCGACCGGTAGCGAGCACCCCGACCCGAGCGTGGCCAAGAAGGCGCGCTCGGCCTCGACCGCTCGCCGGGTGTCGGCATGGTCGATGGCCGCGAGCGCGTCGCGGGTGGCCTCGTCGTCGTGGCGGCACTCCACGGCCACACAGCCCTGACCCACGGCGGGCACCATCCGATCGGTGGCGAGCACCTCGGCGATGTGGTCGGTGAGGCCGAGCACTTCGAGCGCGGCCACCGCCATCACGATCGCGCCGCCGTCGGGGATCTTGTCGAGACGCGTGGCGATGTTGCCGCGCAGCTCGCGGAACTCGAGATCGGGCCGCAGCACCCGCAGCTGCGCGCGCCGACGCACCGCACCTGTCGCCACCGGCGCGCCCGAGTCGAGCTCGTCGAGTCGCGCGCCCACCATCGCATCGAACGCACTGCGCCGCTCGGTGAACGCGGCGATGAGCAGACCCTCTTCCGCGGTGCTCGGCAGATCCTTCGCAGAGTGGACAGCGAGGTCGGCGCGCCCGTCGAGCACGGCTCGCTGCACTTCCTTCACGAACACGCCCTGCCCACCGATGGTGTGCAACGGCACGTCCTGGCGACGATCACCGAAGGTCTCGACGAACACCAGCTCGACGGCGAGACCGGCGTGGGCAGCCTCGAGCGCTCGCGCCACCGCCTCTGCCTGCGTGCGCGCCTGGGCGCTCCCGCGAGTTGCGAGGCGCAACACGGTCATCGCGACCGGGTCACGGCAGGTCGAACAGGTCGCGCACCGCGGCGGCGTTGCGGTCGCCCTGCGGCGTGCCCGCGTCGTCCTTCAGGCTCACCGACGGCTGGTGCAGCAGCTTCGCCACGATGCCCTTGGTGAGCGCCTCCACGGCCGCACGCTGAGCCGGCTCGAGACTCGACAACTTCGACGCGAACCGATCGAGTTCGGCGCGGCGGATCTGCTCGGCGTGATCGTGCAGGCGTGCGACGAGCGGAGCCGCCTGTCGCGACGACACGTCGACCGTGAACCGCTCGACTTCGTCACCGACGATCCGACGGACATGCTCGGCCTCGTGGCGACGCAGCTCGATGCCGCGTGCAGCCCACTCGCGCAGATCGTCGAGGTCGAGCAACGTGACGCCGGGCAGCAGTGCCGACGCGGCATCAACGTTGCGCGGCACGGCGATGTCGACAACCAGCAGCGGGGTGTCGACGCCGACGCGAGCCTCGGCGAGCATCGTTGCGTCGACGACGATGGTGCCCGCCCGGCTGCAGGTGAGCAGCACGTCGGCGTGCGACAGGGCGGCGGGCAACTCGTCGAACGGTCGGACCGAGCCGTGCACGCGAGCCGCGAGCGTGATAGCGCGCTCGTGGGTGCGGTTGGTGACCGTGATGTCGGTGGCACCGGCACGAACCAGCGCAAGGGCGACGCCCTCACCCATCTCACCGGCACCGACGACGAGCACACGCTTGCCCGCCAAGGTGCCGAGTCGATCGGTTGCCATCTCGACGGCCGCACTGCTGACCGACGCGGTGGAGCGGCTGATGGCCGTCTCCGTGCGAGCGCGCTTGCCGGTCTCGATCGCATGACGGAACAACAAGTTGAGCGTCGACTTCGCGCCACCCTCGCCTTGCGCCAACTCCCAGGCGCCGCGGACCTGGCCGAGGATCTCGGTCTCACCGAGGACAGCGGAGTCGAGGCCGGCCGCCACCTCGAACAGGTGCGACACGGCTGCATCGTCATGCTGGCTGTAGAGGTGCGGGTGCAGATCGTCGGGGTCGAGACCGCCGAGTTCGCAGAAGAAGTCGCGGATGTCGGCGTACGCACCGTGGAACCGCTCGGCCACTGCGTAGACCTCGGTGCGGTTGCACGTGCTCAGCAGGACCGCCTCGCGGACGTTGGAACGCGACACCAACCCGTGGATCGCCTTCGCCAGGTCGGTCGGTGGGACCGACACGCGCTCGAGCAGCGACAGCGGACCTGTTCGGTGGTTGACCCCGATGACGACGATGGACATGCGGCTCCGACCTTACGCGCTCGCACTGCGTCGGGGCGTAGCGCCGACGACCGGTCGAAGCGAGCCGGGGACGGCCGCTCGGCGCTGCTCGTGGTAGCTGAGGATCTGGAGCTCGACCGCCAGGTCGACCTTGCGCAC
>JBMOFX010000218.1:0-4976 GCA_049318665.1 Ilumatobacteraceae bacterium
CCCCTGGGACTCGAACCCAGAACCTGCGGATTAAGAGTCCGTTGCTCTGCCATTGAGCTAGAGAGGCGTCAGGGGGCGGCAGTGTACGCAAGGCACCTGCCGCCCCACAACGTCAGCCCTGGTGAGGGCGCTTCGGGTGACCGACGGGACTCGAACCCGCGACAGCCAGTACCACAAACTGGAGCTCTACCAACTGAGCTACGGCCACCATGAGGGTCAACAGTCTGCCACACGGGTTCACCGGTTCCACCGGCGGTGTAGCCGGTACGCGCGTATCGGTAATCCGTTGTTGACACGCCAGGACGCCACGGATTCCGTTGTCGTGTAGACTCGTCGGAACGTGATCCGATAAGGAACCCTCATGAGTACCACGGAATCCATTCGTAGCCATGCCGCTCTCGTCGAGCGAGCCCGAGCAATCACCACCCGCGAGCTCGGTGTCTACATGCAGCGAACGGCCGGGTCGATGCTCGCCAACCAGCGAGCTCGACAGGTCATGCCACTTGGTGTGCCGTCGAGCTTTCAGGCTTACGACCCACATCCGATCGTGGTGCGGCGTGCGCAGCAGGCGTGGATGGAAGACGTCGACGGCAACCGCTACGTCGACTACGACATGGGTTTCGGTGCGCTCTTCGCCGGTCACTGCCATCCCGTCGTGCGTAAGGCGGTCGAGCGCCAACTCGACGACGGCACGCTGTTCGTCACGCCGTGCGAGCTCAACGCCGAGGTGGCCGAACTGCTTGCCGCCCGCTACGGGTTGCCGATGTGGCGCTTCACCAACTCCGGCACCGAAGCGACGATGGACGCGATCCGCGTCGCTCGCGGTGTCACCGGTCGCGACAAGATCGTCAAGGTCGAAGGTGGCTACCACGGTCACCACGACGAGGTGATGGTGTCGATGAAGCCGTCGCTCGACGTCGCCGGCCCGGCCCATGCGCCGACACCGGTCCCGGCCACGGCGGGCATCACGCAAGCGGTGCTCGGCGACACGCTCGTCATCCCCTACAACGACGCGGCTGCGCTCGAGCGGGTACTTGCGACCAACGACGTCGCGGCGTTCATCGTCGAGCCGGTGATGGAGAACATCGGCATCTGCATGCCGGAGGACGGCTATCTCCAAGCGGTCCGTGAGATCACTCGTCGCTACGGCACGATGCTGATCTTCGACGAGGTCAAGACCGGCATTACTGCGGGTTGGGGCGGCGCCACGGGTGCCGTCGGCGTGCAACCCGACCTCGTGTGTCTTGCGAAGAGCATCGGCGGCGGCTTCCCGCTCGGCGCGTTCGGTGGCACCCAGGAGTGCATGGACCAGATCACGTCTGGTCGCGTCCTCCACCTCGGCACCTATAACGGCAACCCGCTGTGCATGGCCGCTGCTCGCGCGGTGCTCGCCGATGTGTGCACGCCGCAGGCCACGCGATCGGTCATCGATCTCAACACCCGACTCGTCGCTGCGTGTCAGGACACCATCGACGCGGCCGACCTCCCGGCACACACGGTGCAGTTCGGCGCGAAGGGATGCGTCACCTGGTCAGTCGAACCGATCCGCAACTACCGCGACTACAAGGGAACCGATTTCGATCTCGCGTTCGCGCAGTGGATGCACGGCATCAACCGAGGGGTGCTGTTGCCGCCGGGTCTCGACGAGCAGTGGCTTATCTCCGTGCTGCACACCGAAGCCGACGCGATGCACTACGCCGACGTGTTCCAGCAGTTCGTCGACGAACTGATCGCCTGACGGGATCTCAGCGCGTCAGCGCCACGACCGCTCGTCGCGGTAGCGATAGGTGCTCACCGGCGTGCTCCAGCGCCGCGTGCGCGACATCCGTCCGGAGAGTGCGATCAGCCCGAGACCGACGCCGGCGAGCACCACCGTTGCGATGAGCATTCGTGCGAGTTCGTGCATCGCCAGCGTGGACGGGATCCGCGCCCACACGCTGTCGGTGAGCAGCGGTGGCACAAAGGTCGGGAGCGCCCAACCGAAGACCAGCACCAGTGCCGAGAGGACGATGAGTCCGGCACCGCACGTACGCGCGAGTGCAGAGCGATCGGGACGCGCGAACAGGCAGAGGATCAAGAACACGATCGCGCCGATTGCTGCGCCGAGCACCACCCATTCGATGACGCTGTCGATCGCGGCGAGGACGCCGACGCGTGGTACGTCGATCTCGACAGGTGGCAGCACCGCAGCGCGCTCGTCACGAACGATGTTCACGAGCTGAGTGCCGCTGATCTCCACCGGTCCGTCGGCGCGCCCGATGAGCGTGGAGTGCGCGTCGCGCAACACCGGCGCAAGGATCTCTGCGCCCGCCGTGGTGCTGGCGACGATGTCGATGTTCTGGGTGATCGTGGCTGCCTGGGCGGCGTCGCCCTGCGACAGTTGCAGCACCGTGCTCGTGGCGATGATCCGCACAAGTTCGCGTTGCAACGATTCGTCCTGGAGCACGACGTGCGCGGAGTCGTACGTGCTCTCGGGGGAGAAGACGGTTCGCTGGAGCAGGAATCCGCAGACGGCAATCGAGGCACACGCGAACGCGATGCCGAAGAGAAGTCCAGCGAAGGAGCCGCGCACCGGGTCATTCTGGCCCAAGCGGACAACATACGGTTGGCGCAGCGGCCCTTAGCCTGATTCCGTGGTGCGAGACCGGCAGACGTTTCCGTTCATGCTCGGGCGCGCGGTCGTGCTCTGTTGCCCGTGGTGCGGTAGCCGGCGGACCTTCGTTCGTGGCTGGTTCCGTCGGTTCGATCGGTGTCGCACATGTGGCATCCAGTGGCATCGCGAGGAGGGCTTCGAGCTCGGCGCGGTCACGATGAACATCATCGTCACCTTCGGTGCGCTCACGACCGCCATGGCGGTCGGGTTCATCCTCACGGCACCGGACATCCCGGTGCTGCCGTTGGTTGTGGGCCTGGCGGTGGTGGCGTTGATCGTGCCGGTGCTCATCTATCCGTTCACGTACGCGATGTGGTTGGCGTTTGACCTCGCGGTGCATCCACCCGAGCGCGCCGAGCTCGACGAGGCGATGCGGTTCGTCGCTGCCGGGTTCGATCGAAATACTTGATCGAACGTTCGTTCGTAGTTACAGTGCTGTTGTTCGAACGGCCCACCCGGAGCACGTGCCACGACCCCGTGTCACACCCACTTCGTATGGTGCCCGACATCGACCGAGCGATCGGTCCGCACCACACCACGAACCAGCCACGAACCCGGCACGAAAGAGAGACACGGATGAGCAACGATCGCGACAAGGCACTCGAGATGGCACTCGCCCAGATCGACAAGCAGTACGGCAAGGGCTCGATCATGAGGATGGGCGAGAAGACGTCGATGGGTATCGATGTCATCTCCACCGGGGCGCTGTCGCTCGACCTCGCGCTCGGTGTGGGTGGTCTTCCCCGCGGTCGTGTCGTCGAGATCTTCGGCCCCGAGTCGTCCGGTAAGTCGACGCTTGCCATGCACGTCGTGGCTGAAGCGCAGCGCAACGGCGGCATCTGCGCCTACATCGACGCTGAGCACGCGATGGACCCGATCTACGCGAAGGCCATCGGCGTCGACATCGACCAGTTGCTGATCTCCCAGCCCGACACGGGTGAGCAGGCGCTCGAGATCGCCGACATGCTCGTGCGTTCGGGTGCCATCGACGTGCTGGTCATCGACTCGGTTGCGGCGCTCACGCCCCGTGCCGAGATCGAGGGCGAGATGGGTGACAGCCACGTCGGCCTGCAGGCCCGCCTCATGAGTCAGGCACTGCGCAAGCTCACCGCCAACCTCAACAAGACCAACACCATCGCCATCTTCATCAACCAGTTGCGCGAGAAGATCGGCGTCATGTTCGGCTCGCCGGAGACGACGCCCGGCGGTCGTGCGTTGAAGTTCTACTCGTCGGTGCGCCTCGACATCCGCCGCATCGAGTCGATCAAGGACGGCGCCGAGATCACGGGCTCACGCACCCGCGTGAAGGTCGTGAAGAACAAGGTGGCCCCGCCCTTCCGCCAGGCCGAGTTCGACATCATGTACGGGCAGGGCATCAGCCGTGAGGGCACGGCGCTCGACCTGTCCGTCGAGATGGGCATCGTGAAGAAGTCCGGTGCCTGGTTCACCTACGAAGGTGAGCAACTCGGCCAGGGCCGCGAGAAGGCGAAGGACTACCTGACCACCAACCCCGAGGTGATGGTCGAGATCTCCGAGCGGGTCCGCAATGCCGCCGGTCTCGGCGTCGAGGAGTTCACCGACGCCGACGACGCACCCATCGCTGTCGACATCGACGTCTGACGTGCCGAGCGGGTCACGGCAGGGCCGGTAACCTGGCCAGTCGTGACCCGCCGCTACGTCGTGCGCACCTACGGGTGCCAGATGAACGAACACGACTCCGAGCGCATCTCGGGTCTGTTCGACGCCGAGGGCATGGTGGCGGTCGAGCACGAGGCCGACGCCGATGTGGTGGTGCTCAACACCTGCTGCATCAGAGAGAACGCCGACAACAAGCTGTACGGCAACCTCGGTCACTTGAAGCGGTGGAAGGACGAGCAGGAGGGGCGTCAGATCGTGATCGCCGGTTGCCTCGCCCAGAAGGATCGCGACACCGTGCGCGCCCGCGCACCGTGGGCCGACGTCGTGCTCGGAACGCACAACGTGCACCGCGCCGCCGAGCTGCTCGAGCACGCCACGCTGCACGGCCCGATCACGGAGATCTTCGACGAGGCCGTCATCGATGATCACGCGATGTTCCCCTCGGCGCTGCCGGCCAAGCGTGAGACGTCGTACACCGCGTGGGTCACGATCCAGATCGGCTGTGACAACTCATGTGCGTTCTGCATCGTGCCGAGCGTGCGTGGTGCTGAGATCAGTCGGCCCTTCGACGACATCGTCACCGAGGTGGAGCATTTGGTGAGCGCCGGCGTGTCGGAGGTGACCCTGCTCGGTCAGAACGTCAACAGCTATGAGCGCGACCTCCAGATCGCCTCGCGCCGCGGTG
>JBMOFX010000219.1:0-4956 GCA_049318665.1 Ilumatobacteraceae bacterium
GGAGGTCGGCTACTGCAACGGCATCGAGAACTACTCGATGCACATCGACGGCCGCACGTTCGGTGATCCGCCGTTCACGCTGCTCGACTACTTCCCCGACGACTACCTGCTGGTCATCGACGAGAGCCACGTTGCCGTGCCGCAGTTGCACGGCCAGTACGAGGGCGACCGCAGCCGCAAGGACCAGTTGGTCGAGCACGGCTTCCGTCTCCCGAGTGCACGCGAGAATCGTCCGCTGCGTTTCGACGAGATCATGGAACGACTCAACCAGGTCGTGTTCCTCTCGGCGACGCCGAGCGCGTACGAGCTTCGGGTGTCAGAGCAGGTGGTCGAGCAGATCGTCAGGCCGACCGGTCTGGTCGACCCCGAGGCCATCGTGAAGCCCACCAAGGGTCAGATCGACGATCTCATCGAGCAGGTCAATACGCGCGTCGCGATGGGTGATCGTGTGCTCGTCACCACGCTCACCAAGAAGATGGCCGAAGACCTCACCGAGTATCTCCTCGAACAGGGATTGCGAGTTCGTTACCTGCACAGCAACATCGACACGATTCAGCGCATCGAGACCCTGCGCGGCTTGCGGCTCGGCGACTTCGATGTGCTCGTCGGCATCAACCTGCTCCGTGAGGGACTCGATCTCCCCGAGGTGAGCCTCGTCTGCATCCTCGACGCCGACAAGGAGGGCTTCCTCCGCAGCGAGACCTCCCTCATCCAGACGATGGGTCGCGCCGCTCGCAACGTTGACGGCCAGGTCATCATGTACGCCGACAAGATCACGGCGTCGATGCAGAAGGCGATCGACGAAACCCAGCGCCGACGCGAGCGTCAGATCGCGTACAACCTCGAGCACGGCATCAATCCGCAAACAATCCGCAAGGCCGTGGGCGACATCCTCTCGATGCTCGGGCTCAGTAGCAGCGACGGTGCGCCGGTGCCGGGGAAGGATCGGCGTCGCGAGCGCGAACGAGACAAGGTGAAGCGCGAGCTCATCTCGATGCCGCAGCAAGAGCTCGCCCGTCTCATCCAGACCCTGGAAGAGGAGATGCACGTCGCTGCCGCCGACCTGAAGTTCGAATACGCAGCGCGTCTTCGTGACGAGGTCAACGAGTTGCGGCGCGAGTTGCGCGACGCCGGCTGAGCGCGACGGGTCAGACGGTGGCGAGCAGCGGCGCGTCGAGCACGCCGACGATCGACGAACCGGGTTGGGGCACCGCGAACGCGTACCCCTGGCCGAACCGGCAGCCGAGTCCGACCAACACGTCGCACTGACGTTGCGTTTCGACACCCTCGGCGATGATCTCGATGCCGAGCTCGCGGGCTCGTGCGAGGATGGACCGCACCTGGTCGACGCCGTGTTCGCCGCCGGTGAGCTGGCGTACGTACGAGCGGTCGAGCTTCGCGCCGACGATCGAGACTCCTTGCAGCGCCTGTAGGGCGCGGAGGCTCGACGGGAAGTCGTCGAGCACGAGGTCGACGCCCATCGCAGCGACGGCCTGCAACTGTTCGCGGACTCGGTCAGTGGCGTCGTAGGGCAGCCGCTCGTTCAGTTCGATCGTGAGCAGGCCCGGTGCGGTACCGGTGCGGTCGAGGTGGTTCGCCACGAGGTCGGCGAACCCATGCTCGGGCACCGCTGCCAACTCCAGGTTCACCGAGGCGCTGAGGTCGGGGAACATGTGGCGGTGATCGGCCAGGAAGGTCAAGGCCTGATCGATCATCCGGTCGAACACACCGAGGATCGCCCGTGGGCTGCGGTAGGTGTGGAGGAACGCATCGGGACCGAGGACGCCATCAGCGGCCTGGATCCGTGCGAGTGCCTCGACGGCCATCACGTGGCCGGTCTGCAGCGACACGATCGGCTGGAAGTAGGCGATCATGCGGCTGTCGGGTGCATCGATGCCCGGCCCCTGGAAGGCATCTCCGGTCTCGTTCGAGCGCTCGCGCACGAGCCGGGCCTCGGCCTCGACGAGCGCCGGCAGCGACGTGGCGACGGCCGTCCCCATCCGCTGGTAGCGGCCGGTCTCGTCTTCGGTGACGAGGCAGAGGAAACCGAGTTGCGATCCGTCGGAACCGACGATGCTGAACGAGGTCCCACTGGGCAGACTGCTGAGGTTCCACACCGCACCCGTCTCGCGCCGCAGGTACTGCATCAGAGACGCGGCGATGCCACTGGCCGCGAGGTCGACGGACACGTTCGCTGTCACGTGGGGGTCATCGGCACCGATCGTGCTGACTTGAGGGGATTTCTTGCGTGAACCCTGTCGTTTCACGCCCGAACACGTGTTCTGGCTCGGTCGGTCGGTAGATTCGCACACGATGCCGAAAGCACCCGCCGCTCGTCCTCGCACTCGCCTCGCCGCACGCGCTGCAGAGCCGGCCAGCATCATCGTGCGGGGTGCTCGCGAGCACAACCTGAAGAACATCGCGGTCGACCTGCCCCGCGACCGACTCATCGTGTTCACCGGGCTGTCGGGCAGCGGCAAGAGCAGCCTGGCGTTCGACACGATCTACGCCGAAGGCCAGCGCCGATACGTCGAGAGCCTGAGCTCGTATGCCCGCCAGTTCCTCGGGCAGATGGACAAGCCCGACGTCGATGTCATCGAGGGGTTGTCACCAGCGATCTCGATCGACCAGAAGTCGGCGAGCCGCAACCCGCGCTCGACCGTCGGCACGATCACCGAGGTCTACGACTATCTCCGTCTGCTGTACGCGCGTATCGGCATCCAGCATTGCCCCAACGACGACACGCGCCTCGAACGGCAGACACCGCAGCAGATCGTCGACCGCATCCTCCTTCTCGACGAGGGCACGCGATTCCAGGTGCTCGCCCCAGTCGTGCGCGGCCGCAAAGGTGAGTACGACACGCTGCTGCAAGATCTTGCGTCGCAGGGGTTCGTGCGCGCCCGGGTCGACGGCGAGACCGTCGACATCGCCGAGTTCTTGAAGCGCGAGGAGAAGTTGGCGCGTTACGAGAACCACCACATCGAGGTGATCGTCGACCGACTCGTGTTGCGTGAGGGGTTGGAGCGTCGGCTCACCGACTCGCTCGAGACCGCACTCCGGCTCGCCGAGGGTGTCGCCCAGGTCGAGTTGGTCGCACGAGACGGCGGCGACGACGAAACGCTCACCTTCAGCCAACACCTCGTGTGTCACGTCGTACGACGAGCTCGCCCCACGCAACTTCTCGTTCAACTCCCCGTACGGCGCGTGCGTCACCTGCGACGGACTCGGCACCACGTTCGAGGTCGACCCCGAGCTCGTGATCCCCGACCCCGACCTGAGCGTCAACGAGGGCGCTATCGCCCCGTGGCGGAGCGCGCACACGCAGTACTTCAACCGAATGCTCGAAGCCGTGGCCGACGCGTACGACATCGGGCTCGACGTGCCGTATCGCACGCTCACCAAGAAGCAGCAGCAGATCATCCTGCATGGCATCGAGGGCAACCTCACGGTGAAGTACAAGAACCGATACGGCCGCACACGTCAGTACGCGACGGAGTACGAAGGTGCGATCCCGTGGATCAAGCGTCGCCACGAGGGCGCTGAGAGCGACTGGAGCCGCGAGCAGTATGAGGGCTATATGCGCGAGGTGCCCTGCACCGCGTGCAGTGGCTACCGGCTGAAGCCCTCGTCGCTCGCCGTGCGCGTGAACGGCAAGCACATTTCCGAAGTGTGCGACCTGAGCATCGGTGAGTCGGCGGCGTTCCTGGCCAAGCTCGAGCTGAGCGAGCGCGATCGATTGATCGCCGAGCGCGTCACCAAGGAGATCAACGCGCGGCTCGGCTTCCTGCTCGACGTGGGCCTCGACTACCTGTCGCTCGCTCGGTCGGCCGGCACGCTGGCGGGTGGTGAGGCGCAGCGCATCCGACTTGCGAGCCAGATCGGATCCGGCCTCGTCGGCACGCTGTACGTCCTCGACGAGCCATCGATCGGTTTGCACCAGCGCGACAACCGGCGCCTCATCGACACGCTCGTGCGGCTGCGCGACCTCGGCAACACCGTGCTGGTGGTGGAGCACGACGAAGACACCATCCGCGAAAGCGACTGGATCGTCGACATCGGGCCCGGCGCGGGCGAGCACGGCGGCGAGGTGGTCTACAGCGGTCCGGTGCCCGGCATCCTCAAGGTGAAGGAGTCGCTCACCGGTCAATACCTCGCCGGAAAGCGCGTGATCCCGGTGCCGCAGCAACGGCGTGCGCCGAAGAGCGGCAAGCTCACCGTCAAGGGTGCCCGCGAGCACAACCTGCGCAACATCGACGTCGACATCCCGCTCGGCTGTCTCGTGGCGGTCACCGGTGTCTCCGGCAGCGGCAAGAGCACCCTCGTGCGAGACATCCTGCTGCCGGTGCTCATGCAGCGGATCTACAAGTCGAAGTCGGCGGCCGGTAAGCACAAGTCGATCACAGGCATCGAGCAGCTCGACAAGGTGATCGACATGGACCAGTCACCGATCGGTCGCACGCCGCGTTCGAACCCCGCCACCTACACCGGCGTGTTCGACAACATCCGCAAGCTGTTCGCCACCACCGCCGAGGCGAAGGTGCGCGGCTATCTGCCGGGCAGATTCAGCTTCAACGTGGCGGGCGGGCGCTGCGAGGCGTGTTCGGGCGACGGCACCATCAAGATCGAGATGCACTTTCTCCCCGATGTCTATGTGCCGTGCGAGGTCTGCAAGGGCGACCGCTACAACCGCGACACGCTCGACATCACGTTCAAGGGCAAGAACATCGCCGAGGTCCTCGACATGCCGGTGGCCGAGGCGGTCGACTTCTTCTCGAACCAGCCGGCGATCTCCCGGCACATGCAGACGCTGCTCGACGTCGGCCTCGGCTACGTGCGGCTCGGTCAGTCGGCGCCCACGCTGTCGGGTGGTGAGGCGCAGCGGGTGAAGCTCGCCAGCGAACTGGCCAAGCGCAGCACCGGCCACACCATCTACCTGCTCGACGAGCCGACCACCGG
>JBMOFX010000220.1:0-4946 GCA_049318665.1 Ilumatobacteraceae bacterium
TTCGTGCCGAGTGCGTGCAGGGCGCCGAGATGGGCTTCGACGGCAAGACCCTCATTCACCCCGGCCAGGTCGACATTGCGAACGACGTGTGGGCACCGTCCGACGACGAGGTCGTCCATGCCCGCCGGGTGATCGCTGCGTTCAACGAGGCCGTCGCTGCCGGCAAGGGCGTGATCGCCCTCGATGGCCGGATGATCGAGAACCTCCACGTGGCCAACGCGCAACGCACGATCGCCACCGCCGACGCCATCGCCGCGCTCTCGACCGGGAGTCACTGAGCGCCAAGACGGCGCCGAGCAGCCCCCGGTCCGCGTCAGAGCGTGGTGCGGAAGAGGTCGAGGGTGCGGGCGAACGCGGTGGCGGACGCAGCGGCGTTGTAGACCTCGGGGCGTGCGTCGTTGAAGAACGCGTGATCGGTGCCTGGGTGGATGTGCAGCGTGGCGTCCTTGCCGAGGTCGCGGAGCTTGGTCTCGAGGGCACGCACCGCGTCCGGATCGGCCATGCCGTCGTTCTCGGCGTACTCGCCGACGACCTTGGCGGTGATCGCCGACCAGTCGGGCTGCGCCGACGCCCACGGGATCACGCCGTAGTAGGGAGCGACGGCCGTGACGGCGTCGGGACGGTGTGCGGCAAGCACCAGCGCCAGGCCGCCGCCCATGCAGTAGCCGACGACACCGACGTGATCGCGTCCGGTGCGCTCCAACAGCGCGTCGACGGCGCCGGAGAGATCCTTCGCCGCCTGCCCGATGTTGAGCGCCATCATCAACTTGCCCGCGCCATCGGGCTCCGTGCTGCTCTCGCCGTGGTACAGATCGGGCGCCAGCGCCGTGAACCCAGCGGCTGCGAAGCGGTCGACCACGTCGGTGATGTGCGGGACGAGCCCCCACCACTCCTGGATCACGATCACCCCGGGACCCTCACCTGCGAGGTAGCCATCGCACGTGTGGCCGTTGGACGGAAAGGTCAGCATCTCACCCATGGCCGGACGATAGCGGCGCCATCCGAGGTGGAGTAACTCTGGGCGACATCGCAGCGCAGCGAATACCATGCCCCCATGGCTTCGGACACCTATGCACTCGACCGCGCACACGTCTTCCACTCATGGAGTGCCCAGGGTGCACTCGACCCCGTCGTCATCGCTGGCGCACAGGGCAGTTGGATCTGGGACGACAAGGGAAAGAAGTACCTCGACTTCTCCAGCCAGCTCGTCAACGTCAACATCGGTCATCAGCACCCGAAGCTCGTCGCGGCGATCCAGGAGGCGGCCGGCACCCTCTGCACGATCGCACCGTTCCACGCCAACGAGGCGCGGAGTGAGGCCGCACGGCTGATCGTCGAGGCCGCGAACAACGGCCGCGACTTCGATCTCGACATGGTGTTCTTCACCAACGGCGGCGCCGAGGCAGCAGAGAACGCGGTGCGCCTCGCCCGCCTCCACACCGGGCGACACAAGGTGCTCACCACCTATCGCAGCTACCACGGCGCCACCGCAGGCGCGATCACCCTCACCGGCGACCCGCGCCGCTGGCCGAGCGAGCCCGGGATGCCCGGCGCGGTCAAGTTCTGGGGGCCGTACCCCTACCGCAGCGCGTTCCACTCGGAGAGCGCGACGCAGGAGACCGAACGGGCACTCACCCACCTCGCCGACGTGTTGATGGTGGAGGGGCCACACACAGTCGCCGCGATCGCGCTCGAGACCGTCGTCGGCACCAACGGCATCCTCGTGCCGCCGCCCGGCTACCTCGCCGGCGTGCGTGCCCTCTGCGACCAGCACGGCATCCTGCTCATCCTCGATGAGGTGATGGCGGGCTTCGCACGCTGTGGCGAGTGGTTCGCGTTCCACGCGTTCGATGTGCGCCCCGACCTCGTCTGCTTCGCGAAGGGCTCGAACAGCGGCTACATCCCCGTCGGCGGCGTCGTCATCAGCCGCACCATCGCCGACACCTTCAAGGACCGCGTCTACCCCGGTGGCCTCACCTACTCGGGCCACCCGCTTGCATGCGCATCGGTCGTCGCCAGCATCGGCATCTTCAAGGAGGAGGGCATCGTCGAGCACTCCCGGATGCTCGGCACCGACGTGATCGGGCCCGAGCTCGAGAAGATCAAGGCCAAGCACCCGAGCGTCGGCGACGTCCGCGGCCTCGGCACGTTTTGGGCGATCGAGCTCGTCCGCAACCGCGAGACCCGCGAGCCGCTGGTGCCGTACAACGCAGCCGGACCCACCGCGAAGCCAATGGCTGAGGTCGCAGCGGCGTGCAAGGCGGCCGGCCTCTGGCCGTTCACGCACTTCAACCGCGTCCACGTGGTGCCGCCGTGCAACACCCCGATCGACGAAGTCCACCACGGACTCGCGATCATCGACGAAGCACTCTCCGTCGCCGACTCGTACGTCGTCGGCTGAGCCCGTGTTGGACGATGCCGACTTCGAGCGAGCGTCGCGAGGGCTGATCGCCACCCATCCGACCGGCGTGATCCAAGGTGACTTCGGCATCGCCTGGGACGTGTCGAGACCGAACTTCATCGCCGTCGGCGCACCGTGCCCCGACACCGTGCACCCGAGTTTGTGGCGTCAGGCGCAGCTCAACAGCATCCACGGCTTGTTCGAGGTGGCACCGGGTTGTTGGCAGGCCCGTGGCTACGACATCTCCAACATCACATTCGTCGAAGGTGCCACCGGCTGGATCGTGATCGACCCGCTCACCGCAACGGCGTGCGCGCGCGACTGCCTCGCACTCGCCAACGCGCAGCTCGGCGAGCGACCCGTTGTCGCCGTGATCTACACCCACTCGCATCTCGATCACTTCGGCGGGGTGCATGGCGTCACCACGCAGGACGACGTCGACGCCGGTCGCTGCCGGATCATCGCCCCCGAGCACTTCATGCGCGAGGCCGTGGCCGAGAACCTGCTCGCCGGCAACGCGATGATGCGTCGGGCGCTCTACCAGTTCGGCCCCCTGCTCCCCCCGGGTCCGCGGGGCCACATCGACTGCGGGCTCGGCAAGGCGACCCCGCTGTCGTCGGCCGGCCTGATCGCGCCGACCGAAGACATCACGCACACCGGCGAAGAACTGGTCGTGGATGGCGTGCGAATCGTCTTCCAGCTCACCCCGCAGACCGAGGCACCGGCGGAGATGAACTTCTTCTTCCCCGACCGCGTCGACGGCGGGAAGGGGTGGCTGTGCATGGCCGAGAACTGCACGCACACCATGCACAACCTCATCCCGATCCGCGGGGCTCAGGCACGCGACAGCCTGAGCTGGTCGAAGTACATCGGTGAGTCGATGGAGTTGTTCGCAGCGCACACCGAGGTGCTGTTCGCCTCGCACCACTGGCCACGCTGGGGCGCCGACGATGTGCGCCAGTACCTCATTCTGCAGCGCGACCTCTACAAGTGGATGCACGACCAAACGCTGCGCCACGCGAACCAGGGGCTGGTGCCCACCGAGATCGCGGAGGTGATGAGCCTGCCGCCCGAGTTCGCGGCCGAAGGACACACCACCGGCTACTACGGCCACCTCGTCCACAACGTGAAGGCCGTGTACCAGCGCTACCTCAGCTGGTACGACGGCAACCCCGCACACCTGCACCAGCACCCACCGGTGGAGGCCGGCACGCGCTATGTGGAACTGGCCGGTGGGGCCGACGCGCTCCTTGGTCACGCGCGCGCCGCGTACGACCGCGGCGACTACCGATGGGTGGCCGAAGTGGTGAACCACCTCGTGTTCGCCGACCCGACCAACACTGCGGCTCGCGAGCTCCAAGCCGACGCGCTCGAGCAACTCGGCTTCGCCACCGAGTCAGCGACGTTCCGCAACGCCTACCTGATGGGGGCGCAAGAGCTGCGCCACGGCTCGCCGCCCCCGTTCGCCGCCCCGCGTCGCGGACTGGTTCGCGCGCTCCCGATCGATCAACTGCTCGACACTTGGGCGGTGCGCCTCGTGGCTGAGAACGTCGGCGGTCTCCGTCGAACAGTGAACCTCGACGTCACCGACCTCGGCGAACAGTGGGTCGTGATGCTCTCGAACCGGGCGCTCAGCTACGTGGCCGGGCGTCATGCCGACGACGCCAACGCGACGGTGCACGCGACACGCGAGACGCTCGCGGCGATCGGCAACGAGGAGACGACACTCGAGGCGGCGATCGCCGCGGGTGCCGCGGTCGTCGACGGGGATCCGACGGCGCTCACCGACATCACGAAACACCTCGAAGGATTCCTCACGGGATTTGCCATCATCGAGCCATGAGCATGGATCACGACCCCGAGATCGAGCAGGACCTCGCCCTGGCGATCGAGCCCGACACCAAGGACTGGACCTGGGTGCTCGAGAGTGAGTGCCCCGAGTGCGGCTTCGATGCCGCCTCGGTGGACCCGCAGGAGATCGGCGCGCGCACGCGAGCGCTCGGCACCGCGTGGGCGGCGGTACTCCAACGCGCCGACGTTCGGACCCGGCCGCTCGCGACGGTGTGGTCGCCCCTCGAGTACGCCTGCCACGTGCGCGACGTGTTCGAGCTGTTCGACCGCCGACTCGAGCTGATGCTCACCGAGGACGGCCCGCACTTCCCCAACTGGGACCAGGACGAGACGGCTGTCGCGTCCGAGTACAGCTCGCAGGATCCCGCAACGGTGGGTGCCCAGCTCGTGGCCGCCGCCGAGCGCGCCGCGGCCCGATTCGACAGCGTCGCCGACGATCAGTGGGCACGGACGGGCTTCCGGAGCGACGGCGCTCGCTTCACGATCGAGTCGTTCGCTCGCTACTTCCTCCACGATCCCGTCCACCATCTCTGGGACGTGAGCGCCTTGACCGGCTCGGCTCAGACGTCGATGTAGAGCGAGAAGAGCGCCTGGTCGACCGCTGCGAAGTCGGAGTCCTGCAAGGCCGCCGACAGGATGACCACCAGTCGGCCGCTTGCGGCATCGATGAAGGCGCCGGCCACAGCGGCAACAG
>JBMOFX010000221.1:0-4930 GCA_049318665.1 Ilumatobacteraceae bacterium
CGTGCGCCCACCCCACAACCCGAGTTGGATGCCGTCGTCGGCGCGCACCTCGGTCGGCTCGAGCACGAGCAACGTCACCCCGGCCGTCGGTTCCCCCCACCCGTCGAGCTGCCAGCGGACGCGCTCCACCAGCGTCGCCACCGAGAACCCGCCCGACATCGACCACAGCCGCTCGGTGCGTTCACCGTGCTCGGTCTCGGCAGTGACCGCCACCTGCGTGCAGACACGCCCTTGGCCGCCCAGCGTGCCGATCAATTGCTCGGCGAGCTGACGGGCGGTGAACACGACCGCGTCGAGGTGCGCAACCGGCGTGTCGAAGTGCTGGGCGACGGCGAGACCGGGGGGCGGCTCCTCCGTGCCGGGCAGACGATCGTCGAGCCCGCCGGCCATCCGGTGTGCGAGCGCACCCGACCATCCGAACCGAGCGAGCACATCGGGCTCGGTGAGTTCGGCGAGTTGGCCGAGACGCACGAGGCCGAGACGCGTGAACAGATCGACCTGCTCGGCCGCGACCTCACCGACGTCGGTGAGCCAACGCAACGTAAGCGGGGCGAGGAACGTCGGCGATGCATCGACCGACACCACCTCGACGCGCCCGTCAATGCGCAGAGCGCGACGCGCCGCGACACCCGCGGCGAAGCGACCGTCGGCCACACCGATGCCCGGCCGGCCGATGTGCGCGGTGGTGTCGCCGAGCGCGTCCTCGGCGGCGGCGAGCACGCGAGAGGCCATCGACTCGTCACCACCGAAGTAGCGCGACGGACCGCGCGTCGCGAACGTGAGCACCCCGGGTCGGGTGACCTCGAGGCGTGGGACGAGCGCTGCGACGGCATCGGCGACGGGATGGAACGCGCGCGCATCGGCGACCACGTTGCGTTGCACAAGCCGGAGCTCGGGGCAGCGCGACTGCGCCTCGCGGCGCCGCTGCCCCACCCGCACTCCGGCGGCCGCGGCGACCGACGAGCGGGCCACCACGCGGTTGGCGTGCACCACGGCCACCGGCTCACCGGGCGCGCAGCCAGCCGCCACCACCGGCCACTGCGGGCAGTGGAGCACCGCGAGTCGCGGCACCGTGGCCATGGGTCAACCGGCGCGCTCGAGCGCGGCGGGCCCGAGCGCGCCGGTGTCGACGTGCGTGACGTGGTGACGGCGACCGGAGACGCGACCTGCGGCATCGGGGAACCACAGGGTCTCGCGACGCGGACGCGGCACCCGCCGCCCGTCGACGACCACCTCCACCTCGCGAGCGCGCAGGTGGCCATGCCCGTCGCCGAGGCCCTGCCATCGGCATCGGGTGACGACACGCAGGTCGGCGGCGAACGTCCCCGGGTCACCCACCACCACGAGCACGGCACCCCGGGTCTGCAGTCGCGCCTGGAGCCGGCGAGCCGTACCGGCGCGCAGACGATGCACGGCACCGACCACCACCACGTCGAACCCGTCGATCATCGCGCCGAGCACCTGGCCGACGGTCGCGTCGTCGAGTGCCTCAGCCCCGCGCACCACAACCACCCGAGCCAGGTCGACTCCCGCCTCGACCGCGGCTTGCGGCGAGAACCCGGGGCATCCAGCCACCGCGGTCCACGACCCGGCCTGCGATGCGCCGGCAGCGAGCAGGAGCGCGGTGGACGCGGCGGCCTGCCCGGTGGACGCCACCGTCGTGCCGCGCATCAACCCCTGCGGCAGGAGCGGTTCGAGCGCAGCGTGCACCGGATACGAGCGCTCGACCGCCAGCGCGCCCGGCGCGACGTGCGGGGTGAGCGCAGCGAGACGGGCTCGAGCATCGGGGTCGAGCGTGCGCAGTGCTCGATCGGAACGCAGGACGGTCGCCATCGGGCGAGTGTATCGAACAAGCGTTCGACGACACAAGGGGCTGGTCAGTGCTCGACGACCTCATCCGTGCGGGCCGAGTCGACCCGCACGTCATCGAGCAGCGCAACGAATCCCTTCGCATCGAGCGCCACCGCATGTGCCCCGATGGCCAGCCCGTCGTCCACGTTCTGCACCGCGTAGCCGCCGACCACCACGAGCACGTGGGGGGCTGCCTCGCGCACCGCCGCCACCGCGCTGGCCGCTGCTGGCAGGTGCTCTCGGAAGGTGACCGACACACCCACGGCGACGGTGTCGGGAGTGGTGAGCGTGGCGTGGACGAACGCCGAGGCCGGGACGTCGGCGCCGAGATCGCTCACCTCCCAGCCGTGCTTGCGCACGAGGTCGGAGAGCAGCGCGATCGGCAGCGAATGCATTTCACCGGTGGGCGCGCCGATCACCACCGCGCCACGCGTGCGCCCACGCCGCACGAACCGCGGACCGAGACGTCCGATGAGCCGCATCACGATGCCGGTGGCGCGATGCTCGATCGAGATGTCGAGTTCGCCACGCTCCCAGCGCTCACCGATCGACGCCAGCGCAGGCGACAGCACATCGGTGTAGATCTCGTCGAGATCAGTGCCCGCCGCCATCGCGGACTCCACCACACCCCAGGCACCGCGACTGTCACCGACGAGCAGGCGCGACTCCAACCGCTCTGCCCACGGCACACGGCGTCGACCACCACCCTCGGGTTGCGGCGACGTCGCGCTGCCCGCCCGAAACGCGTCGAGATCGGCAACCGACACGCGCCACGTGCCACCGGATTTCACTGCCGTCAACAGCCCCAACCGCACGTAGCGGTACACCGTCATGTAGTGGACGCCGAGCTGATCGGCTGCTTGTTGCAGCGTCAGATCGTCGGTGGCCACGTCGGGCACGGTAGAACCGATCGGCGCAGGCACCCCAACCGTGCAGGTGAATTCACGATGTCGGGCGTGTCAGCCCGCCTGCTTGGCCTTCCACGTGGCGAGACCATTGCGGCTGCGTTCGATGAGCACCGCCGGGATGAGTCGCTCGTAGTCGGTGGCGCCAGCGGGTGCTGCACCACCATCGGCGGCGGCCGCAGCATCACCTTCGGCGGGTGCCTCGGCGACGAACACGGCGGGCTCCATGCCCGGCTTCCAATACTGGTAGAGGTCGGTGACCACTTGGGCGAGCCCATCGGCGGTGAACCCACGCTTCAGGTCGACCGTCACCATGTTGCTGAACAGGTGCACACCGTCGACCCGACCCGTGGCGAACAGTCGACGTGCGAGCTCGGCTGCGGGGCGGGGCCCGACGGCCTCGGCCTCGGCTCGGAAGTGCTCATGACCCTGCCCGGTGAGGACGCGGTTGGCTTCGAACCGCACCACACCCGGGATGGTGCTCGGCTTCTCCAGAACGCTCACACGCTGACCCATGGCCGCAGACCATAGCGCTCGCCTCGCTCCGCCGACCGATCCGCTACTACCTTGCCCCTCATCTGCCCGACCGGCGCTACGGCACCGGCGACACAAGGAGCCCCCATGGCCGACATCTCCCTCGAGGTCTTCGAGAAGGAAGCACGCGACTTCCTCGACGCCAACGTGCCGAAGAAGGAAGCCGAGAAGAAGTTCGTGTGGGGCGAAGGCTCCGACAAGGTGGCGATGTTCGAGGAGAAGGATCGCGACCAGGAGCGCGCCGATGTGCAGCGCGCCTGCGACTGGCGGCGGACGAAGTTCGACGCCGGCTTCGGCTGGATCACCGGCCCCCGCGAGTACGGTGGGCGCGAGCTGCCGAACGCGTACGAGCGTCTGTGGAACAGCCTCGAGGGGCAGTACCAGGTGCCCAACCAGGGCGCGTTCACGATCGGCCTCGGCATGGTGGCGCCGACCTTCCTCGCCCACGGCAGCCAGGCCGCGAAAGACCTCTACCTCACGAAGATGTACCGCGGTGACCTCGTCGGCTGCCAGCTGTTCAGCGAGCCCGGCGCGGGCAGCGACCTCGCCAGCTTGCAGACCAAGGCCGAGCGCGACGGCGACGAGTGGATCATCACCGGGCAGAAGGTGTGGACCACCGGCGCGCAGTTCAGTGACGTCGGCGAGATCATCGCCCGCACCGACCCGGATCTGCCCAAGCACAAGGGCCTCACCGGCTTCATCGTCGACATGCACGCACCCGGCGTCGAGATCCGCCCGCTGCGCCAGATGACCGGCGGCGCGAGCTTCAACGAGGTGTTCTTCACCGAGGTCCGCGTGCGCGACGACCACCGCCTCGGCGACGTCAACAACGGTTGGAACGTGGCGCTCACCACGCTGATGAACGAGCGCGCCGCGATCGGTGCGGGTGGCGGCGGTGGGGGCATCAACCTCTACGCACGCGTGATCGAGATGGTGCGTCACTACGGGCTCGACGACGACCCGATCATCCGCAACGAACTCGCCAACCTGATCATCCACCAGAAGGTCGCGGGCTACAACAACCAGCGTGCGATGGACAAGATCAAGGCCGGCCAACTGCCCGGACCGGAGATGAGCATCGCCAAGCTCGCCGGCACGCTCAACTCGCTGCGCCTCGGTGCGTTCGTGTCGAAGGTGCTCGGGCCGCGGCTCATCGCCGACTCGGGCGAGTGGGGCACCTACGCGTGGAGCCAGTTGATCCTCGGCGCACCGGGTGGTCGCATCGCCGGCGGCAGCGACGAAGTGATGCGCAACATCGTCGGCGAGCGCGTGCTCGGCCTGCCGAAGGATGCAGGCATCGACTCCACGTCACCGTTCCGCGACCTGAAGGTCGGCACGCAGAAGGCCTGAACCCCGGTAGGGTGCTCGCTTCACTGCTCATAAAGAGCAGATCACGTGTGTAGCTCCTTGTTCGAGGGTCCCGATTCGGGGCGACGGTTGCAAACGTGCCGACGCCGTTGCCGAACTGCAACGAACCCAGACAAGAGCACCCCCACATGACCACGTCCTTCCTCGACCTTGGCGTGCCCGCGCGCATGGCCGACGCCCTCCGCGATGCCGGGCTCACCGAGCCCTTCGCCGTCCAGGCGATCTCCCTCCCCGACGCACTCGCCGGGCGCGACCTCTGCGGCCGCGCCCCC
>JBMOFX010000222.1:0-4921 GCA_049318665.1 Ilumatobacteraceae bacterium
CCGGCGGCAACGTGCTGCTGCTCGACGAGCCCACCAACGACCTCGACGTCGACACCCTCCGAGCACTCGAGACCGCACTCGAGAACTTCCCCGGCTGCGCCGTGGTCATCAGCCACGACCGCTGGTTCCTCGACCGCATCGCCACGCACGTGCTCGCGTTCGAAGGCGACAGCCAGGTTCGCTGGTTCGAGGGCAACTTCAGTGAGTACGAAGCGTGGCGGCGCAAGGAACTCGGCGCCGGCGCCGAGCAGCCACACCGCATCAAGTACAAGCCGCTGGCACGCTGAGCCGATGGCCGTCCGCTGGATCACCCGAGGGTGCATCGCCGTGTTCATCGGCGGCATCGCCGGGCTGATCATCAGCTCGATCGCCGGCAACAACAACGGCGTCGTGCTCACCATCGGCAGTGCGATCGGCCTTGCGGCGATCGTCCTCATCGTCACCAGCACGGTGGCCAGTTCGATCGACGGACGCGACCGCATCGACGTGTTCGTCGAGGCCGAGAACGAACGAATGGCCGAGCGTCTCGAAGCGCAGATCCACGACCTCGTCGCATCCGGCGCCGACGAGACTGCGGTGCGCGCCCTCGTACGCGACGTAATGCGACTCGACCGACGATGACATCGAGCGCCGATGCCTCGCTCGCGGCACGCCTCGCCACCGAAGCCGGGCACGTGCTGCTGGAGGTTCGCGCGCAGCTCGAAGCACAGGGTGCGCCCCCGTGGCGAATCATGGACGCGGGTGACCTCGCCGCCCAACGCTTCCTCGCTCAGGCCTTGCGCGACGCACGCCCCGACGACGCCGTGCTGTCGGAGGAAGGGGCCGAAGATCCGCGCCGTTTCAGCGCAGATCGGGTGTGGATCGTCGACCCGCTCGACGGCACCAACGAGTTCGGTGAGCGCGGCCGCTCCGACTGGGCGGTGCACGTCGCGCTCTGGGAGCAGGGCGAACTCACCGCTGCGGCGGTGAGCCTTCCCGACCACGACATCACGTTCTGCACCGATCCGGCGCCGATGTTGCCGGTGCCGACGCGGGCCCTCCCGCGGTTGATCACCTCACGCAACCGTGCGCCGTATGCGGCGGTGCTCGTGGCGAATGCGCTCGGATGCGACGCCGTACGCCTCGGCTCGGCCGGCGCGAAAGCGATGGCGGTCGTGATCGGCGAGGCCGACATCTACGTGCACGACGGCGGGATGTACCAATGGGACTCGGCAGCCCCGGCGGCAGTCGCCATGGCCGCCGGCCTGCATGCATCGCGCATCGATGGAACCCCACTGGTCTACAACCAGCGCGACCCATGGCTACCGGACTTCATGATCTGCCGCCAGGAGTATGCCGAGCCGGTACTCGACGCCATCTGGGGAGATCGGCGGCGGCGGTCGTGATCGGATCGGCGAGACGACCGCTCTGTACGGCAACCGACAGCACCGTTCGATAGGCTCGGCTGGTCTGCCTCGGCTGTTTCCGGGGACGACGTCACCCGGGGGTACACCATGACTGTTGCAGCCGACTCGACCGTCTTCGAAGCACTCGAACGCGACGCCGTCACCGACCAGTTGCCCGGCATCACGATCGCGGCGATCTGCTCGATCGGCGCCGGCACGATTCATGCTGCCGCGATCGGCATTCACGCCGAGCACGCCTCCCTCGCACGGATCTTCGTCATCACTGCGGTGTTGCAGCTCGGAGCGGGATTGGTCGCGCTGGTGCGGCCCAGCCGGCTTGTCGCGCTCGCCGCCTTCGGCATCAACGTCGCCGCCGTCGTCGGATGGCTCGCCACCCGCATCACCGGCATCTCGTGGATCGAGGGCCTGCAGGTCGCCGAACGCCCGCAGTTCGCCGACACTGCATGCGCGTTGCTCGGTGCCGTCGCTGCAGGCGCTGCGCTCGCCGCGTTCCTCGCCGGATGGCAGCGCGCCGCATCGACCAAGCTGATGTTCCCGAGCCTCGTGGTGGCCGCTCTCACGATTCCCGCGATGATGACCGGCAGCACGCACGTCCACGACCATGGCTCAGCAAGCGGTGCGGCCGCAGGGACCGACGGCCACGCCCATTCCCCCGCCGACGGTTCGACCGCAGCGGCAGCCGCTGGGGCCACGGGAGCCACGGGAGCCACGGCCGACGAGAGCATCCCGCACGACCACACCACACCGGTCGATCCTGCGGCCGCCGCGGTCGCCGCAGTGTGGCCGCGGCCGTGGGACCCCACGGGGCCGATCGACTTCAGCGGCGTCCCCGGCGTCACCGCCGAACAACTCGCGCGTGCCGAGCAACTCACGGCTGACACGCTGCGCGACCTGCCGAAGTGGTCGACCACGGACGCCGCAGTCGCCGACGGCTACCGCTCGATCGGCGACGCGGGCACCGGCTCCGAGCACTACATCAAGGCATCGCTCATCAACGACGACATCATGCTCGATCCGACTCAGCCCGAGTCGCTCGTCTACACCGTCAAGGGCGATCAACGCATCCTCGCCGGCGCGATGTTCATCGCCAGCGCCCGCCCGAGCGACGACCCCACACTCAGCAACTACGCCGGTGCCCTGATGACCTGGCACAACCACGGCAACCTGTGCTGGAGTGCCGACGGCGGCACGCCGCGAGTCGTCGGGGTCACCGATGCGAACGGCAAGTGCTCCGTGGGTGTCAACACCGGTGGCGAGAGCCCGATGGTGCACGTCTGGATCACACCGCATCCGTGCGGTGTCTTCTCCGCACTCGAGGGCGTCGGAGCCGGCCAGGCATCGGTGCCCGACTCGCAGCGTGTCGACCAATGTGCGCACACGCACGGCACCGGCAAGGGCACGGTCCTCACCGGTGATGCAACGACGGCGGCGGCGCCGAGCGGGGCCGCAGCGCCGTTCGATCCGACCAAGCGGGTCGACCTCAGCGGCATGCCCGGTGTGACACCGGAGCAGCAGGCAGCCGCCGAGCAGCTGGTCTCCATCACGCTCGACGGTCTCCCGCAGTGGAGCGACTACAAGACCGCGGAGGCCGCAGGGTTCCGCAGCATCGGTGACGGCGCCACCGGGTTTGAGCACTTCATTCAGTGGGACTGGATCAACGACGACGTCACGCTCGATCCCAACAAGCCCGAGAGCCTGGTGTTCCAACCTCAGCCCAACGGTTCGAAGAAGCTGTTGAGCGCGATGTACATGCTGCCCGACACCACACCGCTCTCGGACGTCCCCGACATCGGCGGCGCGCTGATGCAGTGGCACATTCACGACAATCTGTGCTTCACCACCGGTGACGCACCGAAAGTGGCTGGCATCACCACCAGCACCGGCGGGTGCCCTGCGGGACTGGAGAAGATCCGTCCCGCCCCGATGATCCACGTGTGGATCACCCCCCACAAGTGCGGCCCGTTCGCTGCGCTCGAGGGTGTGGGCGCCGGTCAGATCGAGGCAGGCGAAGAGCGCCTCTGCGATCACCGGCACGGCGCCAACGCCGGCTTCTGACCGAACGGATCCCGCCTCAGACGGGAAGGTAGAACGTCAGCACGTCGGCGCGTTGCGGGGGAAACAGCACCGCCATCGCCTCGCGCTGATGGCCGAGGAGCACGTCGGGTTGGCGTCGCTCCAACTCGAGCGCACCGAACGGCCCGAACACCAACGGTGCGATCACGTCGAGGGGAACGCCGGAGCCACCGGCGCTCACCGGGGCCTGCAGCGGACCGCCGGCGCTGACCGGCCCCATGCCCGCGATGGGGTCGAGACGGAAGCGCAGATGGGATCGATACGACGACACGAGGAGCTCACGTTCGTCGCCGCCCGCTGCCGCCCACCGACGTCCGAGCTCGGGGCGCAACGCCTCGAACAACGCCGACGGCTGCTCGACTCGCGCGTAGTACCACGACCGATCAACCTCGTCGATCGGCGCCAGCATCGGATCGAGCACCTCATGGAGTGCTGACCCACGGTCCATCACGTCGACCGGGACGTCATCGGGCGCGACCGAACGGGCATGGTGAAGGATGGCGCGCACACCATCGGCGTCGCCGGCGATCTCCCCGAGGTAGAGCGCGTCTTCGGGCGGCGTGGCACGTGCGGTTGCGATCACGACGCCGCCGCGCTCGGCCACCCACTGCGCCGAACCGTCGCGGGCCACAAGCCACCGCCAACAGGCCGACGTGTGAGGCATGGCCACGCTCGCCTCCGCCTGCACGCGATCCTGCAGCGCCGCCATCGCCTCGATGTCCGCCGACGACGCGTTGCGCACGACGATGCCGCGTTCGTGCTCGATGGCGGGCGGCGACTCGAGCAATCGTCGGGTGTCGGCGATCGGGATCGAGTAGACGTATCCGAACTGCCGGTAGAAGAACGGGATCCCGATCATCACCTGTACGACGTCGCCGCGGGCGCGTGAGATCGAGTGCGCGACATCGACGAGTGATCGCACGAGTCCGCGTCCTTCATGATCGGGTTCGGTGGCGACCATCTCGATTTGGGCTGCGGGGAGCACGACCGTTCCGACGCGAACCGACTCGCGCAGCAACGTCAACGTCGACACGACACGGTCACCGTCGACCGCGACGAGCACCGACGAGGGACCCTCGTCGGGGTCGTCGATCACGAGGCGGACATCGACGGCATCGGCGGGCTCGCCTCGCCGAGCCAGGAGATCGGCGACCTGGTCGACCTCCGATGGTCGGACGCTTCGGATCTCGAGCCGATCGCTCACTGCGCGACTCCGTCTGCTCGGCCGGTGAGATCGTCGAGCTCGGCCAGCACCGACGTCGTGTGCTCGCCGAGTGCGGGGACGGGACCGGGTTGGAAGGTGTAGCCCGCGAAGTCCACGGGACCGTTGACGGCACGGTACGGCGCCTCGCCCTCGCGTGGTTCCATGTCGATGAACGCTCCGGCCGCCTGCGCCTGCGGGTCGGCGATCACGTCGTAGATCGAGTTGATGGGCGCCCACC
>JBMOFX010000223.1:0-4854 GCA_049318665.1 Ilumatobacteraceae bacterium
CTGTTCCACCTGGTGGAACGGTGTCGTATGCTGGAACGGCATGGGACGGGGGAACCACTGATGTCGGGCGTGCAGTCCGTCGACCGAGCGTTCGCCGTGCTGCGTGCACTGGTCGCCGGCCCTGGGGGTGTCACCGACATCGCTGACCGTGTCGGCCTCCCGAAGAGCACCGTGTCCCGTCTGCTCTCGACGCTGGAAGAGGTCGGCGCGGTCGAACAGATCGAGGCCGGTGGCGACTACCGCATCGGCGGCGGCCTCGTCGAAATCGCGGCGGCGGCCCGGCCTGGTCGCACGTTGGTGGCGGCGTCACGACCGCAGATGCTCGAACTCGCCCGGCGAACCGGCGAGGCGACCGGGCTGTCGGTGCCGGACGGACTCGACATGCTCTACCTCGATCAGGTCAACCCCGATACCGAGCTGCAGGTGCGCGACTGGACCGGCGCGCGCATTCCGCTGCACGCCGTGCCCTCCGGCCAGGTGGTGCTCGCCGCCATGAGTGACGCCGAGCTCGATGCGTACCTCGCTCGCCCGCTCGAACGGTTCGCAGCGAACACGATCGTCGACCCCCAGGCGCTCCGCGCGCGGATCGCCGACGTGAGCCGACTCGGGTACGCATGGGCGGTCGAGGAGTTCGCCGACGGGCTGAGCTCGATGGCTGCACCAATCCGCAACACGCTGGGCAGCGTGGTCGGCGCCCTGCACGTCTACGGTCCGACCTATCGCCTGCCGGGCGAACGCTCCCCCGCCGACCTCGGTGCGCTGGTGTCCGAGGCCGCTTCCCGCATCCGCATCGACTGACCCGATTCATCGCAAGGACGACCATGACCGCTGCCGACACCTACGACTACGTGATCGTCGGGGGTGGATCCGCTGGATCCGCGCTCGCCAACCGACTCAGCGCAGATCCCGCGAACAAGGTGCTGGTGGTGGAGGCCGGACGCCCCGACTACCGCTGGGACGTCTTCATCCACATGCCCGCCGCGTTGATGTTCCCGATCGGCAGTCGGTTCTACGACTGGAAGTACGAGAGCGAGCCCGAGCCGTTCATGAACGGGCGCAAGGTGTACCACGCTCGCGGCAAGGTGCTTGGTGGGTCGAGCAGCATCAACGGGATGATCTTCCAACGCGGTAACGCGATGGACTACGAGCGGTGGGCCGCCGATCCCGGCATGGAGACGTGGGACTACGCGCACTGCCTGCCGTACTTCAAGAAGATGGAGAGCTGCCTCGCCGGTGGCGACGAGTTCCGCGGCAGCAACGGCCCGCTCGAGCTGGAACGAGGCCCGTCCGACAACCCACTGATCGAGGCGTTCCTCAACGCCACCGAGCAGGCGGGGTACCCGCGCACCACCGACGTGAACGGCTATCGGCAGGAGGGCTTCGCGCGCTTCGACCGCAACGTCCGTCGTGGCCGCCGACTCAGCGCGTCGAAGGCGTACCTGCACCCGGTGAAGGCTCGGACGAACCTCACGGTCACCACCCGCGCGCTGGTGCACAAGGTGCTCTTCGATGGCACCACTGCGACCGGCGTCGAGTACAGCGTGCGCAGCCTCCTGGGCCGTCGCACGACGCATACGGTCCGTGCGAAGGAAGTGATCCTGTGCGGTGGTGCGTTCAACTCACCGCAACTGCTGCAGCTCAGCGGCGTCGGCGACGCCGAGCATCTGCGCTCGCTCGGCATCCCGGTCGTGCACCACCTCCCTGCCGTCGGCCAGCACATGCAAGACCACCTCGAGGTCTACGTCCAGTACCGGTGCACGCAGCCCGTGTCGATGCAGCCCTCGTTGCAGTTCTGGCGTCGGCCGTTCATCGGTGCACAGTGGCTGTTCCTGCGCAAGGGTCCGGGGGCGAGCAACCACTTCGAGTCGGGCGGGTTCGCGCGCAGCAACGATGAGGTCGCCTACCCGAACCTGATGTTCCACTTCCTCCCGATCGCAGTGCGCTACGACGGCACCGACTCCGGTGTGGAGCACGGCTATCAGGTGCACATCGGTCCGATGTACTCGAACTCACGCGGCTCGGTTCGGATCACATCAACCGACCCGACGGTGAAGCCGGCCCTGCGTTTCAACTACCTCTCCACACCGGAGGATCGCCGCGAGTGGGTGGAAGCCGTGCGCGTCGCACGCAACATCCTCGGCCAGTCGGCGATGGACCCGTTCAACGGTGGCGAGATCTCGCCCGGCACGCAGGTGGAAACGGACGAGCAGATTCTCGACTGGGTGCGCAAGGACGGCGAGACGGCACTGCATCCGTCGTGCACCTGCCGGATGGGGCGCGAGGACGACGACAGCGTGGTCGACCCGCTGACGATGCGGGTCCACGGTGTGCAGGGTCTCCGCGTCGTGGACGCATCGGTGATGCGGTACGTCACGAACGGCAACATCTATGCACCGGTGATGATGTTGGCCGAGAAGGCGGCCGACCTGATCCTCGGCAACACGCCGCTCCCGGCGGAGCACGTCGACTTCTACCGGGCGCCGCACGACACCCAGTCGGCGTAGGGCGTCCTACTGCAGTTCTGCCGGGAAGCCGGGCGCGCGTAGGTCGGTGCCGAGCGCGTCCTCCAGCAGCTTCACCACTTGCGATGACCACGCGTCGCCGCCGTACTGCTGGCGGGCGCGGATAAAGGTCTGCTCCACCTGACCGGCGAGGTCGAGCGGCACGCCGAACTTGCGGCCGAAGTCGGTGGCGAAGCCGAGGTCCTTGCACGCCAGATCCATCGTGAAGTTGATGTTGTAGCTGCCGTTGAGGATCACCTGGCTCTCGGTCTCGTGGACGAAGCTGTTGCCCGAGCTGTTGAGGATCGCTTCGAACGACTTCGTGAGATCGAGGCCGCCACGCTTGGCCAACATCAACGCTTCGCCGACGGCCACGAGGTTGATGAAGGCGAGCATGTTGGTGATCACCTTGATGACCGCCGCGCTCCCGAGCGGACCCATGTAGAGCACGGGACTGCCGATGGCGCCGAGCAGCTGTTCGTGCTCGGCGAACAAGTCCTCCGGCCCGCCGACCAACACGGTGATGTCGCCTGCCGCCGCCTTGTGCACACCACCCGTCACCGGTGCTTCGAGCATTCGCACGCCGTGCTCGGCCGCCAACGCGGCGAGCCGCGCTGTCTCGTCCTGGTCGGTGGTGCTGTTGTCGATCCAGGTGGTGCCCGGTCGCATCGCGCCGAGCAACCCATTGGGCCCCGTCACCACGGCGTCGACCGCCCGCGGCGATGGCAGACAGGTGAGCACCACGTCGGATGCCGCTGCCACCGCCGCGGGTGAATCTGCCCACTGTGCGCCGTTCGCTTCGAGCCCCGCGGCGCTCGCTCGGTGCAGGTCGTGCACGGTGACGACGTATCCCGCACGAACGAGGCTCGCGGCCAGATGAGCCCCGAGGTTGCCGAGGCCGATGTAGCCCACGCGGGGCAATGTGTCAGTCACGCGTTCGCGACCGTGCGATCAGGCGAGCCAGCCGGCAACGACGTCCGGGTTCGCGTCGACCCACTGCTTCGCTGCGTCGGCAGGCGTCATGCCGTCACCGTCGATGAGCGAGGCGATCTCGTTCTGCTGCTCGGTCGTCAACTGCAGCTTGCTGAGGAACGCGAATGCCGCTGCGTTCTTCTCGGCGAGTCCTGCGTTGGCTGCCTTGAACAGCTTGTCGACCGGGTAGTCACACGCGAAGTTGCCATCGGCTGCCGCAGCCGACGCAAGGCACTCATCGGTGACCTCGGGCAGCTTCACCTCGGTGAGTTCCACCTGGCTCTGCAGCCAGTGCGGCTGCCAGAACTGGAGGAGCAACGGCTTCTTGTCGGCAATCGAGCTCTTCACCGCGGTGATGAGCGCGGCCTCTGAGCCGGCCACGACGTACTTCAACGGCAGCTTGAGGTTGGTGATGATCTGCTCGTCGTAGGTGACGTAACTCGGGTCGCCCATCAGGAACTGCCCCTGGTCGCCCGACTCTGCGGTGGCGAACAACTTGGCGAGTTCGGGGTCCTTGAAGCCTTCCCACGTGGCGAGCGAGGGGTTTTCGTCGACCACGAACGTGGGCACGTACCAGCCGATCTTGGCGGTCGGACCGAGGAGACCGATGTCGACGACCGTCTTCTTGCCGGTGATGTAGGTCTCGACGTCGGCCGCGTGACCCGACGGCCAGACCTCGAGCACCGCGTCGATGCTGCCGTCGTCGAGGCCCACCCAGGTGGAGTTCTCGTCGATATCGGTGAGGGTGGTCGCCGTGCCGAGCTTGCTCTCGAGCACCACCTTCGCGACGTTGGCGTTCACCGCCGAACCGGTCCAGGGGTTGACGGCCAGCGTGATGCCGGCGCCGTCGGCCGCCATGGTCGTATCGGTTCAGCCCGACACTGTGGTATCGACCGCGGTGGGGTCGCTGCCCGCGCTGTCGCTGCTGCCGCACGCGGCCAACACGCTCGCGGATGCGATCGCGACTGCTGCCAGGATGACGGTTGCTCGTCTGGTCCTCATGTGAATTCTCCCCGTTGACTGAATGCGACGATGCGCAGGTTTACGACTGCTTCGGCGAGTCGCTGCCACGACCCCATGACTGCGTGATGCGGTCGAGCACGATCGCAATGAACACGATACTCAAGCCCGCCGCGGCGCTCTCGCCGATCTTCTGGATTGGTTTTGCAAACCCACCATAGGCGACGAGACCAAGGGCGCCTGCACCGACGAGCGCCGCGATGATGACGGTGGCGAGCACCATCAGCACGGTCTGGTTGATGCCCAGCATGATCGCCCGGAACGCGAGCGGCAGCTGCACCTTGCGCATCTCCTGCTGCGGCGTGGCGCCGAAGCTGATGGCCGCTTCGCGAGGCGTGTACGGCACCTCGCGCAGCCCGAG
>JBMOFX010000224.1:0-4823 GCA_049318665.1 Ilumatobacteraceae bacterium
CTCGCGAAGAGGTGATGCAGATGGTCGACATGATGACCAAGCGCCTCACGGGGCAACTCGAGAGCCAGGGTCTCGGCATCGAGCTCACCCAGAGCGCCAAGGAGCACCTCGCCGAGAAGGGCTACGACCCGCAACTCGGTGCTCGTCCGCTCCGTCGTGCGATCCAGCGCCTCATCGAAGACGCGCTGAGCGAGAAGATCCTCTACAAGGAGTTCCACGCTGGCCAGATCATCGTGGTCGACACCGAGGACGATCCCGATCGCGTCGGCGACAAGCGGCTCACCTTCCACGCCGTCGAAGGTTTCCAGCCACCGTCCGCGGTGGAGCTCGCTGCCACAGGCGCCGACCTCGGCGACCTCGGTACCGAGTTGGAGCCCCCCACCGTCGAATGACGTGGTCGCGCGGCGCGCTGCTGCTTGCCTTGGTAGTGGCGCTCAGCGCGTGCCGGGTGGACGTGAGCGTTGGCGTCGACGTGGCCCAGAACGGCAGTGGCACGATCACCGTCACTGCGGTGGCCGATGCCGCTGTGGTTGCGGCCGCGCCCAACCTCGCCGCCGACCTGCAACTCGACGACGTTCGTGCCGCGGGTTGGCAGAGCGATGGTCCGGTGCCAACCGCTGATGGCGGACTGTCGATCGTCCTGACGCACGGGTTCGACTCTCCGGAACAGGCAACGGCGCTCCTCGCCGATCTCAACGGACCCGACGGCCCGCTGCGCGCGGTCTCGATCACTCGTGAGGCCAGCCGCTCCGGTGTCGACATCGTGATGACAGGTGCTGCCGGGCTCACCAAGGGTGTCTCGTCGTTCGCCGACCCGGATGCGCTGGCGGCGCTCGGCGCTGCGCCGTACGCCGACCGCCTCGCCGCTGCGGGCGTTGCGTCGAACGACGCGGTGAGCGTCACGTTCCGTGCCACCTTGCCCGGCGAGGTTCGCTCGACCACCGGCACCGTCACTGCACCTGAGCGGACGGTGACGTGGGTGGTACCCACCGACGGAACGCGGATCGACGTTGCTGCGTCGTCACACGAGTCGCTCGAGCGAGGCGGGATCTGGCGCGTGTTGCCGACCATCGCGTTCGCGGTGCTCGTTGCGTGGCTGGTGTTGATGGTGGTGTTGATCGGACTCGTCATCGTGCGACGCCGCAGCCGTGCGCGTGCCACGCGCATCACACCCTCCGCGTAGGGTCCGATCGTGGCCAAACTTCGTCTCGTCTATCGCTGCTCCGACTGCGGCGCGTCGTTCCCCAAGTGGGCAGGCCAGTGCAATTCGTGCCAGGCATGGAACAGCCTCGTCGAAGACGTCGAGGGCCCCGATGTCCCCACCCTCACACCGCTGGTGGGCCCGTCGAGCGTGGCGATCCCGATCGACACCGTCAGCACGTCACTCGGCGGGCCGCGCCCGACGGGGGTGGGTGAGCTCGATCGTGTGCTCGGCGAAGGCATCGTGCCCGGCTCGGTCATCCTGCTCGGCGGCGAGCCCGGCATCGGCAAGTCGACGCTGCTGCTCCAGCTCCTCGCCTCGTGGCCGGGCCGTTCGCTCTACGTCAGCGCTGAGGAGAGCGCGCCGCAGGTCCGCCTGCGCGCCGAACGGCTCAACGCACTGCGGAGCGACCTCTGGCTGCTCACCGAGACGGTGCTGCCGCACGTGGTGGCAGCGATCGACGAACTGCAACCGGGTCTCGTCGTGATCGATTCGATCCAAACCGTCGCCGACCCGGAACTGGGGTCGGCACCCGGCAACGTGGTGCAGGTGCGCGGTTGCGCGGCCCGCCTGGTGCACGAGGCGAAGACTCGCGGCATCCCGATCGTGCTCGTCGGACACGTCACGAAGGAAGGCGGTCTGGCTGGGCCGCGCACGCTCGAGCACATCGTCGACGTCGTGCTCTCGTTCGAGGGAGATCGGCACCACTCCCTCCGACTCCTCCGCGCCGTGAAGAACCGCTTCGGCCCCACGGACGAGCTCGGCCTGTTCGAGATGCTCGAGCACGGCCTCGCCGGTGTGCCCGACGCAAGCCAACTGTTCCTCGCCGACCGTCGCACCGGCGTGCCCGGCTCCGCAGTGCTGCCCACCCTCGAAGGACAGCGACCGCTCCTCGTCGAGGTACAGGCGCTCGCCAACGCCACCACGTCCAACGCTCCCCCGCGGCGGAGCGCCCAGGGACTCGACCCCGGCCGCCTTGCGTTGCTGCTCGCCGTACTCGAACGCCGAGCGCGTGTGTCGGTGTCGAACACCGAGATCTACGCGTCAGCAGTCGGCGGGGTACGGCTCGCCGAGCCTGGCGCCGACCTTGCGATCTGCCTCGCCATCGTCAGCGCCATCGTCGGCCGTCCGCTCCCCTCCGACCTCGTGGTGTTCGGTGAAGTCGGTCTGGCCGGCGAGGTCAGGCAGGTGACGCACGCTCGTCGTCGACTCACCGAGGCATCACGACTCGGCTTCACCCGGGCGATCGTGCCCGCCCATTCGCCCGAAGGGGTCGACGGCACGTCGCTGCATCGCGTCGCCACGCTCAGCGAAGCACTCGCCGCTGCGGGTCTCACCGGTCCGTAGACTCCGCACATGTCGCTGGTCGGTTCCGCTGCCGATGAACTGCATGCAGCGCTCGCCGCTGTCGCTCCCGGGACGCCGCTGCGTGATGGCGTCGACCGAGTCGTCCGAGCGAAGATGGGTGCGCTCGTCGTGCTCGGCGATGGTCCGGCCGTGCTCGCGATCTGTAGCGGTGGGTTCCTGCTCGATGCGCCGTACAGCCCGCAGCGGTTGAGCGAGCTGGCGAAGATGGACGGTGCGATCATCCTCAACGCCGAGTGCACTCGCATCGCTCGCGCCAACGTGCACCTGGTCCCCGATCCGACCGTCTCGACGAACGAGACCGGCACCCGACATCGCACAGCCGAGCGTGTCGCACGATCACTCGGGGTGCCGGTGCTCAGCGTGAGCGAGGAGATGAGCGTCATCAACGTCTATGCCGGCGGGGTGAAGCACCAGCTGCAAGACATCAGCCGCTTGCTCGATCGGGCCAACCAGGCGCTGCAGACGCTCGAGCGTTACAAGGTGCGCCTCGACGATGCGCTCAGCGCGCTCACGGCCAACGAGCTCGAGGATGTCGTGACGGTTCGTGACGTCGTCGCCGTCGTGCAACGCGGTGATCTCGTCGCCCGCATCGCGAGCGAACTCGAGACGATGATCGTCGAACTCGGCGTCGACGCTCGGCTCCTGCGTCTGCAGCTCGACGAGCTCTACAGCGATCTCGGTGGCGAAGTCGAACTCGTCGCAGCCGACTATCCGGCGATCGCGGCCGGCCACGGCGGATCATCCGCCGGTGCGGGTCTCGACGGCGACACGGCTGCGTCACCCCTCGGATTGCGACTCCTCACCCGCGTGCCTCATGTGTCGTCCGAGCTGGCGGGGGCCCTCGTCGAACGCTTCGGTGAGCTGGCCAAGTTGCAGCGCGCCACCGTCGCCGAGATCGCCGACGTACCGGGCGTCGACCGGCCGCTTGCCGAGGCCATCAAGGACACGCTCGAGCGCCTCACCGAGTCGAGCATCCTCGACCAGTACCACTGACGCTGGCAACCGACGCGCAAACCACGGCTGCGCCGGCGCCCGGGTGCCTTAGCATCGTCGTCGTGAAGCCGATCCAGAAATCCTCCAAGCTCGACCACGTCGGCTACGACATCCGCGGCCCCGTCCTCGACCGGGCCCGCGAGATGGAGGAGGAGGGCCACAAGATCATCAAGCTGAACATCGGGAACCTCGCTGCATTCGGCCTGGAGCCGCCCGATGAGATCGTGCAGGACATGATTCGCAACCTGCCGAACGCGGCGGGTTACACCGACAGCAAGGGCCTGTTCGCACCGCGCAAGTCGGTCGTGCACTACACGCAGGAGAAGCGGATCGCCGGCGTCACCGTCGACGACGTCTACCTCGGCAACGGTGCGTCGGAGCTGATCGTGATGAGCCTCAACGCGCTGCTCGACAGTGGCGACGAGGTGCTCGTGCCCGCACCCGACTATCCGCTGTGGACCGCCGCGGTGTCACTGAGCGGCGGTACCCCCGTGCACTACCTGTGCGACGAGCAGAGCGAGTGGTACCCCGACATCGACGACATCCGTTCGAAGGTCACCGAGAGCACGCGGGCGATCGTGGTGATCAACCCGAACAACCCCACCGGCGCGCTCTACCCCACCGAGGTGCTCGAGCAGATCGTGCAGGTGGCGCGTGAGCACCAGCTCATCGTGATGGCCGACGAGATCTACGACAAGACGCTCTACGACGGCAACGTGCACACGAGCATCGCCTCCCTCGCCGACGACGTCCTGTTCGTCACGTTCAACGGCCTCTCGAAGAACTATCGGTCGTGCGGCTATCGGGCCGGCTGGATGATCGTGTCGGGCGAGAAGCGCCACGCGACGGACTACATCGAAGGTCTCGACATGCTGGCCTCGATGCGACTCTGTTCGAACACACCCGGACAGCTCGCGATCCAGACGGCGCTCGGCGGGTACCAGAGCATCGGCGAGCTCGTCGCACCCGGCGGACGACTGTGCCGCCAGCGCGACATCGCGACCGACATGCTGGGGCAGATCCAAGGCGTCAGCGTGGTGAAGCCGAAGGCGGCGCTGTACATGTTTCCGCGGCTCGACCCGAAGGTGTATCCGATCGAGGACGATCAGCAGTTCGCGTATGAACTGCTCGCCGAGGAGAAGCTGCTGATCGTGCAGGGCACCGGCTTCAACTGGCCAGCACCCGATCACTTCCGGCTCGTGTTCCTCCCGAGCGCCGACGACTTGGTGGAAGCGATCACCCGCATCGAACGCTTCCTCGG
>JBMOFX010000225.1:0-4809 GCA_049318665.1 Ilumatobacteraceae bacterium
ACTTCTCGAGCAGCTCCCAGTCCATCCGCGGCTTGTAGTAGTAGCCCTCGAGGAACGCGAGGCTTGCGAGCTGGATCATGTTGCGGTAGCCCTGATCGGTCTCCGCGAGCAGCGTCAGGTGGTAGTAGAGCTTCTTGCCGCCCTCGGTGTCGCCGCCCGAGTCGTCCACGCGGCCACGCCGCGCCGGGCGCTCACGTCGCGAGTCGTACGCCATGTAGGCCTCGGTGCCGATGATCGGCTTGACGCCTTGCTTGCGACACTCCTTGTAGAACTCGAGGACGCCGTACATGTTGCCGTGATCGGTGATGCCGAGCGCCGGCTGTCCGTCGGTGACGGCCTTCGCGACGAGTTCATCGAGCCGGGCGGCCCCGTCCAACATGGAGAACTCCGTGTGGACGTGGAGATGGGTGAACGAGTCGCCCAACGCTTCCGCCTCCTCTCAGTCTCCGTACGAATCACCGTGACAAATCACAGGGACGAATCACAGGAATGTGATTCGTTGACGCTAGCCGCGCGTCCGTCGGCTGGGCAATGGCGTCAGAGGTAGGTACCCGGACGGTCGGGACCGCCGGGTTCGGCCGGACGCGACGGCAGTTGACGCATCTGCTCGAGCTGCTGCCGCGCCGCCAGTTGCTGCGCGAACAGCGTGGCCTGGATACCGTGGAACAGCCCCTCGAGCCAGCCCACCAGCTGGGCCTTTGCGATCCGCAGCTCCGATTCGGACGGAATCTCGCCGTCCTTGAACGGCAGCGCAAGATTGTGCAGCTCGTCCTGCAGGTCGTCCGACATCGCATCGCTCAACTCGACGATCGAGCGCTCATAGATCTCGGCGAGGCGCTCACGGCTCGCTTCGTCGAGCGGTGCCTGGCGTACTTCTTCGAGGAGCTGCTTCACCATCGACCCGATCCGCATCACTTTCGCGGGCTCGGAGATCGTCTCGGTGACGACGGCGTCGGGCTCGATCGGTCGACCGTCCGGGGCCACCAACTCGCCGTGCTCGATGGATGTGCCACCGTCGGGGCTCTCGCTGAAGTTCGTCATTGCCTGTGTCCTGTCGAGGGGTCGGACTGGAGTCCGGTCAACCTACGGCCGCCAGCAGCGGAACATACACCTCGGCCGCCGTGAGCGAACCGTGGCGGCACACGAGCGGGTGCGGGCCCGTATCGGCCGGGTCGTCGAAGCTCACATCGGCGTGAGTGACCATCGCAACATCACCCAGTCGGGCTTGCACCGGAGGGCTCACGACCGGGCCGAACCACTGCTCGTCGAGAGTCTGCTCGCGCGTCACGACCCAGGCGATGTCATCGTGCGCCTCGTGCGCGGCGGCTGCGAGCTCGGCGGCCGCTCCCGCCCGAGCGTGGAGCCAACGGAACCGACCCTCACCGGACGTGTGGTGCACCAGCCGTGCGAGGGTGGGGCTGGGCGGCAACGTGCGCTCCCCCACGTCGACCTGGCCGTGGTCGGCGGTGACGAGCAGCGCTGCGCCCGTCGGGAGCGCTGCGATCACGTCGGCCACCAACCGATCCGCGGCGACGAGCTCGGCGTCGTAGTAGGGCCCGAAGCCCCGCTCGTGCGCGATCTTGTCGACCCCGTCGTAGTAGGCGTACACGAACCGCTCCCCAGCGCGGAGCTGCTCACCGATCACCACCGGCAGGCTCGACGCAGCACGCCAGCCGCGCGGCCGAGAGCCACGGAGATGAGCAGCGGAGAACGAGGTGCGTTCCAGCTCGGCCTTGCTCACGACGGGCACCGATTCGCCCATGAACGGGGCGAACGGCTGCAGGCGCTCCGGCTCATGGATTCGCCGAGCGTCGCCGTGCCCGTCGGAGTGCCAACGCAGCACATTGAGCACGTCGCCACCGACATCGATGCGATAGCCGACGAGACCGTGTTCGCCAGGGGTGAGTCCGGTCGTGATCGAGGTGAGCGCAGTGGCCGTGGTGGTGGGCGCGACCGTGGTGATCGGGCCACCGGCCATCGCTGCGAGCGTGGGAGCAACGGCACGGCGGGCCTGGAGCTGGTCCCACCCGAGCCCATCGAGGACGAGGAGAACCACCTGCGCAGCCGATGCCGCGATCGCGGGGATCCAGTCCGGCCGAGCTGCGCCCTGCGGACCCAGCAGCGCAGGGATCAGCCCGCGGACGTTCGGGCCGGCGTAGTTCGGGAGGATGGGGGCAGGTGACACGACCCCAACAGTCCACCACCTGAGCGCACCGAGCGCCAACCACGTCGACCGACGCGAACGGGCCTACGATGTTCGGATGCGAGTGTCGAGCAAAGGTGACTACGCCTGTCGGGCGCTGCTGTCGCTCACGCTCCACGGCACCGAGTCGGGCCCCACCAGTGTCCGTGACATCGCCGAACGAACGGCTATCCCGCAGCCATACCTCGAGCAGATCCTGCTTGCGCTGAAGGGCGCCGGTCTCGTGCGATCGAAGCGTGGCGTGGGCGGCGGATACGTCCTTGCCCGGCCCGCCGACGAGATTCGCCTCAGCGAGATCCTCGCTGCCGTCGACGGGCCGATCTCGATCGGTGACTTCGGCGATCCGCACCAGGACGGTGCCTGCGACCACGAGGGACAGTGCGTGCTCTACGCGATCTGGAAGTTGGCCGGCGAGCACATGCGCCAGTTGCTCCACGGGTTCACCCTCGCCCACGTTGCCGAGGTTGCCCAGGGCGACGCCGCGTGGCCCGACCGCAACACGATCACCGACATCATCGCCCTCACCCGCGGCTGACGCCGACTCCGGCTCGGCTCTACTCGGGCTCGACCTCGAGGGACAGGCTGTCGAACACGGCACGAAGATCGTCGGGGACGGTGGACGAGAACGACATCGTCTCGTGCGTGGCCGGATGCTCGAAGGAGAGCTCGGCCGCATGGAGCACGGGACGGGGCGGCGTCACACCCGATCGAGCCCCGCCATAGGCGCCATCGCCCACCACCGGATGTCCGATCGCGGCGAGGTGAACGCGGATCTGGTGCGTCCGACCGGTCTCGAGCCGACATTCGAGTTCGCTCACATCGGCGGGCTCGCGGAAACCACGCAGCACGCGGTACTGGGTGCGCGCCGGCTTGCCATCGACCACGACGGCCATCTTCATCGGGTCGCGGTGATCGCGGCCGATCGGTGCATCGATCACGCCGATCGGGTTGGCCGGGTGTCCCCACACGAGCGTCCGGTACCGGCGCCCAACATCGCGGGCTGCGAGCGCAGCGACGAGTACGTCGTAGGCGAGGGGCGAACGGGCAACGACGAGCAGGCCGGACGTGCCGACGTCGAGGCGGTGGACGATGCCGGGGCGACCCTGCTGACCGACGTCGGAGATCTCGGGGAACCTCGCGAGCAGCCCGTTGACGAGGGTGCCATCGGGATGCCCAGCGCCCGGGTGGACAACGAGACCCGCCTGTTTGTCGATGACGATGACGTCGTCGTCGACGTAGATGACCCGCACGTCGACCGATGGATCGGGCTGCGGGAGCGCCGGTTGCGGCAACTTGCCCAGGTCGACCACCACGGTTTGGCCTTCGTCGAGCCGCACCTTGCCGCTGGGGGCAGGCGCGCCGTCGACGGATGCACCGCCTGCGGCGACGAGTGATGCGGCATCCGCGCGGCTGGCGCCGGAGATCAGCGACACGATCCGGTCGAGTCGTTCACCGGCGAGCGCAGGCGGGATGACCTCGACGACGAGGTCGGCGTCGTCGCTGATGCCGGTCACGCGGGCTCATCCGCCAGCTGATCGACGGAGTCGGCTGCCGGGGCCTTCGGCGCGCGCAGCGACGCGAATGCGAACAGCACAGCGCCAACGGTGACGCCGATGTCGGCGATGTTGAAGATCGGCCACCACTGGAAGTCGATGAAATCGACGACGGCACCATCGAGCAAACCGTCGCCTCGGAAGACGCGGTCGAGCAGGTTGCCGAGCGCACCACCGATGAGCATCCCCGCCGCGAAGCGCGCCAGGCGCGAGTCGGTATTGGCCGACGACACGACGAGGACGATGACGATCAGCAGGGCGAGCAGGCCGATGACCGGCCCCAGCCCTCGGCCGCGGGAGAACGCCATGCCGCTGTTGAACGCCAAGTTCCACTGGAGTGTCCAGAAGACGTGGACTTCGCGGCCGTCAGACAGTCGATCGACGGCGAGATACTTCGTGACCTGGTCGAGGATCACCACGACCAGCGCAACCACCAGGCTGATCGCGGCGATGCGCGGGCGCCACCGGTGGCGCTGCGTGGGCGCTGTCATGAGGCTCAGCGGCGACCGAGGCCGCCGACCTTCTCCTCCACGAGCACGATGGCCCACGGGATCGCCTCGAGGCGCTCGCGTGGAATCGGGCGACCCGATGCAGTCGAGTACCCGTACGTCCCCGCGGAGAGCCGGAGCAGCGCTGCGTCGATGTCGGCAACCATCTGACGGGCCTGGGCCGACAGGGCAAGGTCACGTTCGCGTTCGACGACCATCGTGTCGCCCTCGCCGCCCTCGTCGTCGAACTGCACATCACCCATTTCACCCTCTTCGATGAGCGAGTTGGCTTCATCTTCGAGTCGAGTCGCTTGGCCAACGAGCTCGTCACGCGCCACGAGCAGCAGCTGCTTCTGTGCGGTGAGGAACTTGACGTCGAAGTCCTTGGTGTAGGCAATCCCGTCCTTCGTGGTGCCCTTCACGGGGGGCAGCACCACGACCACCGGTTCTGGCTTCGGCTTCGGAGCGGGCGCCGGAGTCGCCTTCACGGGTGCCGGCGGCGCGGGGGCTGCGACGACGGGCGCTGCAACGGCCTTTGCGGGCGCAGCGGCCTTCGTGGCCTTCG
>JBMOFX010000226.1:0-4789 GCA_049318665.1 Ilumatobacteraceae bacterium
CGTTCCTCGAGGGCTACTACTACAAGCCGCGTATCGACTGGGAGCTGCTCGAGAAGTACCACCACGGCCTCATCGCCACCACCGGATGCCTCGGTGGCCAGGTGCTGCAGGCGTTGCTGATGGGCGACGACAAGGGGGCGATGGACAAGGCCGGGCGACTGCAGGAGATCTTCGGCAAGGACAACCTCTTCGTTGAGCTCCAAGATCACGGCCTGCCCGCACAGCGCGAGACCAACCCGAAGTTGATCGAGCTGGCAAAGAAGATCGGCGCTCCGCTCCTCGCCACCAACGATTCGCACTACACGCACCAGGCCGACCATGAGGCCCACGACGCGCTGCTGTGTGTGCAGACGTCTGCGTTGCTGAGCGACCCGAAGCGGTTCAAGTTCGAAGGCACCGAGCACTACCTCAAGTCGGCGGCCGAGATGCGCTACCTGTTCCGCGACTTCCCCGAGGCGTGCGACAACACGCTGTGGATCGCGGAGCGCGCCGAGGTGACCATCGAGTTCGGCAAGCCGCAGTTGCCGAACTTCCCGTTGCCCGAGGGCTTCGACGATGACGGTGGCTACCTCGACTCGCTCACCTGGCAGGGAGCCAAGGAGCGTTGGGGCGACCAATTGCCGAGCGCTGTCGTCGAGCGTCTGGCGTACGAGCTCCAGGTCATCAAGAACATGGGGTTCGCGAGCTACTTCCTCATCGTGTGGGACCTCATCAAGCACGCCAAGGACACCGGCATCCGGGTCGGTCCGGGCCGCGGTTCGGCGGCCGGATGCGCCGTTGCCTACTGCCTGCGCATCACCGACCTCGACCCGATCAAGTACGACCTGCTGTTCGAGCGGTTCCTCAACCCGAGCCGCATCTCGATGCCCGACATCGACATGGACTTCGACTCCCGCTACCGCGACGAGATGATCCGCTACGCCGCCGAGCGCTACGGCCGCGATCACGTCGCGCAGATCATCACCTTCGGCACGATCAAGGCGCGCAATGCGGTGCGCGACGCGGCCCGCGTGCTCGGGTTCCCGTACGGGATGGGCGACCGGGTCGCCAAAGCGATGCCACCGTTGGTGATGGGGCGCGACACACCGCTCCGCTACTGCTTCGAGGAGAACCCCACCTACCTCGACGGCTACAAGGCCGCGTCCGAGCTGCGTGCGATGTACGACACCGATCCCGACGTGCGGCGCGTGGTCGACGTGGCGAAGGGCCTGGAGGGCCTGAAGCGCAGCGACGGCATCCACGCCGCGGCGGTGGTCATCACCAAGGAGGCGCTCACCGAGTACCTCCCCGTCCAACGCAAGCCGGAGGCCGGCACAGCGCCCGAGGACGCGCCCGTCGTCACCCAATACGAGATGCACGGCGTCGAAGAACTCGGCCTGTTGAAGATGGACTTCCTCGGGCTGCGCAACCTCGACGTCATCACCGACACCGTGGCGATGGTGCGCGCGTCGAAAGACCCCGAGTTCGACATCGACGCCGTGTCGCTCGACGACCCCAAGGTGTTCGCGCTGCTCGGCCGCGGCGACACGATGGGCGTGTTCCAACTCGAGTCGCCGCCCATGCGCGCGTTGCTCCGCTCGTTGGCGCCGACGTCGTTCGAGGACGTGTCGGCCGTGCTCGCGCTCTATCGGCCCGGGCCGATGAGCGTCAACATGCACTACGACTACGCCGATCGCAAGAACGGCCGTCAACCGGTCGAGTTCTTCCACCCCGATGCCGAAGCGGTGCTCGGCGACACGTACGGCCTGATGATCTATCAGGAGAGCGTGATGCGCGTGGCGCAGAAGTTCGCGGGCTACTCGCTCGCCGACGCCGACAGCTTGCGCAAGGCAATGGGCAAGAAGTCGCGCGAGGTGATGGCCAAGGAACGCGCCAGCTTCGAGAGTGGTTGTGAGGCGGCGGGGTACGGGCGGGCGTTGGGGGAGCGGCTGTTCGACGTGATCGCGAAGTTCGCCGACTACGCGTTCAACAAGAGCCACACGTTCGGGTACGGCCTCGTCACGTATCAGACCGCGTATTTGAAGGTGCACTACCCGGTCGAGTATCTCGCCTGCTTGCTCACCAGCGTGAAGGGCAACCTCGATCGTGCGGCGGTCTATCTGTCCGATGCTCGTTCGATGGGCGTGAAGGTGCTCACACCCGACATCAACCGCTCGGTCACTGACTACGCCGCGCTGATGCCCGATCAGGTTCCCGACTCGGTTCCGCTTCCGATCGGTAGCCCCGGTGCGATCACGTTCGGGCTGTCTGCGATCCGCAACGTCGGCGTCGGGCTCGTCGCGCAACTGCTCACCGAACGCGACGCCAACGGCGAGTTCGCGTCGTTCCACGACTTCGTCGAACGAGTGCCCGAACCCGTCCTCAACAAGCGGACGGTCGAGTCACTCATCAAGGGTGGCGCGTTCGACTGCTTCGACCTGCCTCGCAAGGGTCTCCTGCTCGTGTTCGAGCAGATCATCGATACCACCGTGGTGCGTCGCCGCGAGCGCGACCAGGGTGTGATGAGCCTGTTCGGTGATCATGGCTCAGAGGCCGGCAGTGGGGGCTTCGACGAGCGGATCGAGATCCCGATGGTCGAGTTCGACAAGACCGATCGGCTCAAGTTCGAGAAGGAGATGCTCGGGCTCTATGTGAGCGACCATCCGTTGCTCGGCGCCGAAGCAGCGTTGCGCCGCAAGGTCGACTGCACGGTGGCCGAAGCGGCCGAGCGTGAGGACGGCTCGATGGTGGTGCTCGGCGGCGTCATCACCGGGCTCGCTCGGAAGTTCACCAAGAAGGGCGATCAGATGGCGGTCTTCACGTTGGAAGACCTCGACTCGGCGATCGAGGTGACCGTGTTCCCGCGGGTGCTGATGGAGCAGGGTCACAAGCTCGTCGACGACGCGATCGTCACGGTGAAGGGCCGCATCGACCGGCGCGACGACACCCGGCTCGGGTTCATGGCACAGGACGTCACCATCCTCGAAGGGCTCGATACGTCCGGCAACATGCCGCTCCACCTGCGCATCCCTGCCGCCGCGCTGAGCGAGCTGAAGATCCACCAGCTGCGCCGGATCCTGCGCGACCACCCGGGCGAGTCCGCCGTGCACCTGCACATGGGCCAGGGAAAGGTGCTCCGTCTGGCCGACGAGTTCTGCGTCGATCTCGACCGGGTCGTGCCCGAACTGCGTGTCGCCTTCGGTCACGACGCCGTGATGCTCTGACGTCGCCCATACGTCGCTCAGCGATGTATGGTGTGCGACGTGGGCCGTCAGCGGAAGGCATCCGAGGTGGGAGTGCTGGTGCTCGCCACGCTCGCCGATGCCGAGCGGCACGGCTACGCGATCATCGGTGAGATCCGCTCGATGTCGGGCGGACGCACGTCGATCGGGACCGGCACCTTGTACGGCACGCTCGAGCGACTGCAGGACGACGGGTGCATCGAGGCCAGCCGCGAGGAGATCGTCGACGGACGGCTACGGCGGTATTACCGGATCACCGATGATGGCCGCGGGGTGCTTGCCGACGAGGTGGCCCATCAAGAGCAGTGGGTGGTTGCCACCCGCGCCAGGCTGGCAGGTGCGTGATGCCGACCGATCGCGCTGTCGAACTCGCGCTGCGGGCCTTCCCCCGAAGGTTTCGCGCTGCGAGGGCCGAGGAGATGCGTAGTGTCCTCGCCGACGCGGCAGATGCCGGCGACGAGTCGGCACGCAGCTGGCGTTCCCTCGCTGATCTCGTGCGCGCCGGCTGGTCGGAGCGCTGGCGAACCCGTCCGCCGCTGCACACGTTCATCGCGTATCGCTTCGAGTTGGCGCGGCTTCGGGCCGAGCACCACCCCTGGATGTTCGACGACGTCCGCGGTGCGCTGGTCTCCCTCCGCGTTGCGATGTCGTCGCTCTTCATCTTCGCGTTGATGCTGACCGGGGTACACCTCATCTTCCCACAGGGAGGGCGGGTTTCGCTGATGGTGGGCTTCACCGTCGGCACCGTTGTTGCCGCGATGTTGCGTGGGAATGCCCGGACTCGCAAACGGATCCTCGAGCGACATGGCTACGACCCCCAGACGTTCGCGTGGCGTGCACCGCGGCCGTTCGTCCCGATCGTGCGCACCGCCCGGGCGACACCGGTCGTGCCGGTGCTCTGGTCGTTCGGGCTGATGCTCGGAGTGCTCAGTGTGTTCTCGTTCGCGACGCTGTGGTGGCCCGGGATGCGCATCGACCAGATCAGCCTGGGAGATTCGTTCTCGGTCGATCGGACGATCGACCACGTCCGGCTCATCGCGTTCATCGCCGCGCTGGCGGCCATCGGCGTCGGTGTCGGGGCGTTCGCGCTGCGATCGCGAGCGCGAGGTGCGCTCGTGGGCGGGTGGCTGCCGCCCGACGTCGAGCGCCGCTCCGCCGCCCCCGCCGTTGCAGCGGCGACCTGGGTCTTCATGTTCGGCGTGGTCGTCGCCGTGCTGCCCGTCGCACCCGCGATCCTTCCGGCCGCGTTCGTCGTGTCGGGTGGCTTGTCGCCCTCGCTGTTGCTCCTCGCTCGCGAGACATCGCGGCGTGAGCGGTTGGAGGGCACCACCGTGTGGTGGGTGCCCCGATGGCGTCGCCAGGGCGCCGGATTCACCGCGTGATCCGGCCACATTCGCGCCGTCTGTGGGATTGGGCCTCGCGAGTGGCAGAATAGAGCGCTCAGGTCATGCGCCCGACATGGGTGAATTCGTTCGACAGGAGAGATGAGCAATGGCACTCCAGGTGGAGACCAGGGACTGCGCAGCGCTCACCGACGCCGACCTCGATGACATGGCGTCGATGGGGGG
>JBMOFX010000227.1:0-4773 GCA_049318665.1 Ilumatobacteraceae bacterium
GTCGGGGCGCAGACCGCCGTCACCTCCACGCTCGGCAGCGTCGTCAGCAACGTGATCGTGCTCGCCACCACTCTCGCCGCGATGATCGCGCTCGAGTGGCGCCTCACGGTGCTGGCGGTGATCGTGCTGCCGATCTTCATCGTCCCGGCCAAGCGCGTGGGTAAGCGACTGCAGGCGATCACCCGCGAGCAGATGGGCGTGAACGCGGAGATGAACAGCCAGATGACCGAGCGCTTCAACGTGTCGGGTGCGCAGTTGGTGAAGCTCTTCGGACGTTCACGCGACGAAGTCAACCTCTTCGACAGCCGCGCCAAGCGCGTCCGCGACATCGGCATCACGTCGGCGATGTACGGGCGGGTGTTCTTCGTGGCGCTCGGCCTCGTCGGTGCGATCGGCGCTGCGGCCGTGTATGGCATCGGCGCCTTCTTCGTCGTCGACGGCACGATCTCGACGGGCACGTTGGTCGCGCTCGCGGCGCTCGTGACCCGCGTCTATCAGCCGCTCACCGGGCTCACGAACGCCCGGGTGGACCTGATGACCGCGATGGTGAGTTTTGAGCGCGTGTTCGAGGTGCTCGACGCGCCCGAGTCGATCACCGACCGGCCGGGTGCGGTCGACCTCGTCGCCCCGACCGGCTTCGTCGAGTTCGATCATGTGGTCTTCAGGTACCCACCGGCCGCGGCCGTCACCGTGCCGTCACTCGAAGCGCCGAGCGCGCTCGGCGGCACCGACCCCGATCGCGACGTGCTGCGCGGGGTGTCGCTCACCATCCGCCCCGGCGAGACCGTCGCCGTGGTGGGTGCCTCCGGCGCAGGCAAGAGCAGCCTCGCATCGCTCATCCCTCGCCTGTACGACGTCACCGGCGGCTCCGTGCGCGTCGACGGCACCGACGTGCGCGATCTCACCCAGGAGTCCCTGCGTGCCGCAATCGGTGTCGTGAGCCAAGACCCGCACCTGTTCCACGACACGATCGGCGCCAACCTCCGCTACGCAAAGCCCGATGCCACGAACGCCGAGCTCGACGAGGCGTGCCGTGGCGCTCGGATCTTCGACATGATCCGCACGCTCCCCGACGGCTACGACACGCTGGTGGGCGAGCGCGGATACCGGATGAGCGGTGGTGAGAAGCAACGCCTTGCGATCGCACGGCTGCTGCTGAAGAACCCGGTGATCATGATCCTCGACGAAGCGACGAGTCACCTCGACAACGAGAACGAGGCGCACGTGCAGGAAGCGCTCGAGCACGCACTCCAGAGCCGCACGGCCTTGGTGATCGCGCACCGGCTCTCGACGATTCGAGACGCCGACCGGATCATCTTCCTGGACGACGGCCTGATCGCCGAACAGGGCACCCACGAGGAGCTGCTGGCAGCCGGCGGCCTCTACGCATCGCAGATCCTCGCGGGTGAGTCGCCGCTCCTCACCTGACGCCAGGCCCACCGGGGTCCGCGATCTCTGTGACACCCCGTCGCGATGATGGCGCCCATGTACATCGTCCTCGGCGTTCTCACCGTCGTCCTCGCCGCGGCACTCGTCGTGCTCGGCTGGTTGCTCGCCGAGCGACGGGCCGCCGTTCCTCCTGCGTCGGTGGTCGAGACGGCCAAGCTCGATCAGCGGCTCACCGACGTTCAACGCCACGTCCATGCCGACATGGATCGCCTCGCCAACCTGGTGAGCCAGATGAACGAGGCGTCAGCTGAGCGGTTCGGGCAGGTCGACCGATCGATCCAGGTGCATGCACAGATCGCGCAGGAACTGGCGGGAACCACCGGCAGCCTGCGTGAAGCCTTGGCCAGCTCCAACGTTCGTGGGCAGTGGGGTGAGCGGATGGCCGAAGACGTGCTGCGTCTCGCCGGCTTCGAAGAGCACGTCAACTACGTGAAGCGCACGGGCGTGCAGGGCGACGGTGCCGGCATCCCCGACTTCACGTTTCGCCTGCCGAAGGGGCACGTGCTGTTCATGGACGTGAAGTTCCCGATGGCTGCGTATCTCCGCTACCTCGACGCGGGGAGCGAGGCCGAGCGCCGCGCGCACCGCGCCGCGTTCCTGCGTGACGTCCGCAACCGTGTGAAGGAGCTCGCGAAGCGCGAGTACGCGGCGGCCGACGATCGGCCGACCGTCGACAATGTGCTGCTGTTCGTCCCGAACGAGTCGTTGGCGGCCTTCATCCACGAGCACGACCCGTCACTCGTCGACGATGCGATGCGCCAACAGGTGGTCATCTGCTCGCCGCTCACCCTCTTCGCGTTCCTCGGGGTGATCCGACAGGCGTTCGACAACTTCATGATCGAGCAGACCAGCCAGGAGATCCTCGATCTGCTCGGCCGGTTCCAGCACCAGTGGACGAAGTACGCCGACCAGGTCGACCGGGTCCGGCGCCAGCTCGACGCAGTTGGCCGGTCGTTCGACGAGCTGGCCGGCACCCGCCGGCGCGCTCTCGACAAGCAGCTCGCGGCGATCGACGATCTCCGGCGGCGCAGCGCCGACCCCGACGCTGCACGTGTGCCCGACGTCGAGGATCTCGCCGAGGTGCGCGAGCTGGGCGCCTGAGACGGCAGACTCGTCGAGATGAGCCAGCCAGCGTTCGATCTCGACCTCGACGGCGGTTCGGAACTCACCTTCTCCGTCGCGGAGTTGAGCGACGCGATCAACGGTGTGCTCCGCCGCGGCTTCCACGATGGGGTGTGGGTTCGTGGTGAGATCCAAGGCTGGAACGAGCGGGGCCCGCACGCCTACTTCCGGCTCGTGGAGGAGACCGACACCGGTCGCGCCGTCATCAACGTGCAGTTCTTCGGCGGGGTTCGCGCCCGGCTGCGTCCCCTCCTCGCGAAGTCGGGCCTCCGGCTCGCCGACGGGCTGAAGGTCCGGATCTTCGGCCACCTCGACTTCTTCGCCGGCTCCGGTCAGCTCGGCCTGAAGATGAGCGGCATCGATCCGCGGTTCACCCTCGGCGACCTGGCGGTCCAGCGAGACGAGGTGGTGCGCCAATTGGTGGCGACCGGCCTCTACGACGCCAACCGGAGCCGTCCGTTCGCCCGTGCGCCGCTGCGGGTCGGTGTGGTCACGTCGGTCGACAGCGCAGCGTGGGCCGACTTCCGCCACGAGATCGAACGCAGCGGTCTGGGTTTCCACCTCCACGTCGTCGATGTTCGCGTTCAGGGCGAGTTCGCCGTGCCGATGATCTGCGCCGGGTTGCGCACGCTCACCCGTCGCGGCGACCTTGACGCCGTGGTGCTGATCCGCGGGGGCGGAGCCCGCAGCGAACTCGCCACCTTCGACCATCGCGACATCGCCATGGCGATCGCCACCTCGCCGATGCCCGTCCTCACTGGGCTCGGCCACGAGACCGATCGCAGCGTCGCCGACGAGGTGGCGCACCTGTCGCTGAAGACACCCACCGCGTGCGCGGCGTCCCTCGTCGAGCGGGTCGATGCCTTCCGTCGCGAGGTCGACGACGTGTTCGCATCGATCGAGCGATGCGCCGAGCGCACGCTCGGCATCAGCGCGGGTCGTCTCGATGAGGTGGCATCGTCCATCGGTCATCGCACGCGAGCCGCCGTCGATCGAGCTGCCGATCGGGTCCACGAACGAGGCCATCGGTTGCAGGCCGGGGCCGTACGAGTGATCGAGCGTGCCGACGACCGCATGGTCGCAGCGGTGCGCACGGTGGGCCGAGCCCCGAGCAAGCTCGACCCCGAGGTACGCCACCTCGAGGGGATCGCGCATCGCGTCCGGCTCCTCGACCCCGTCACCACGATGGCGCGAGGCTGGAGCGTCACCCGCACCGCCGACGGCCGAACCGTTCGACGAGCGACTGATCTCGCACCCGGCGACGAGATCATCACCACGTTCGCCGAGGGCAGCGCACGCAGCCGAGTCGAGGAGATCACCACATGAGCAACGAACCTGCTGTCGCGAGCGGCTACGGCGCAGCCCTCGCCGAACTCGAGGAGATCCTCGCCCGTCTCGACCGCCCCGATGTCGACGTCGACGTGCTTGCCGAGCAGGTCGAGCGCGCCGCGCAGCTCATCGAGTTCTGCCGCGATCGCATCGGTCGGGCCCGACTCCAGATCGATCAGGTCGTTGCCGACCTCGCCGACGACTGACCGATCGGACGGGTTTCCGGCACACGTGAACGCAGGCCCGCGCTCGTGCACCTAGCCTGGTCATCCGTGGTCCCCGCCCCTCCGCCGCCCTCGCTCGGTCGCATCGCGGCTCGCATCGACGAGCGGCTGCGTGTGCTCCTCGACGAGGAGTCGGTTCGGTGGGCTGCGTTCGACGAAGACCTTGCCGAGCCGATCGCCGAGATCGCCCGGTTGGTGCTGGCGGGTGGGAAGCGGCTGCGTCCCGCGTTCACGTATTGGGGTTTCGTCGGCGCTGGTGGCGATCCTGACGATCCGATGGTCATCAGCGCGGGCGGCGCGTTCGAACTGATGCACGCATTCGCGTTGTTCCACGACGACGTGATGGACGACGCGGCCAGCCGACGTGGTGCGCCCACCACCCACACGGTGTTCTCGCAGCAGCACATCGAGGGGGGCTGGGCTGGCGAGGCTCGCCGCTTCGGTGAAGGTGTCGCGATCCTCGTGGGCGACCTTGCGTTCGTCTACGCCGACCAGATGCTGCTCGGGGCCTCGCGAGAGGCGTGGGAGATCTGGAACGAACTGCGCATCGAGCTCAACGTCGGCCAGGTGCTCGACATGCTCGGTGGGGTTCGCAACGACCGCCGCCGCGACAAGGCCGAGCGGATCTGTCGCTACAAGAGCGGCAAGT
>JBMOFX010000228.1:0-4758 GCA_049318665.1 Ilumatobacteraceae bacterium
CCGAGGACTGACTCGTCTTCCCTGATCCGGCACCGCCCGCGGGGGTATAGCCTTGCCCATCGTGTTCGAACCCCGTGTGATCCTCTGATGCCCCCTCGTCTGCGTGGGAAGTGGGCCCTCGGGATCACCCCGCGGAACTTCACCTGGATCATGAAGGACAAGCTCGCGATCTGTGAGCGTCCCGGCGGATACGGCGACAACCATCGCCGCGTGCGCCGCCAGGAGGAGATCATCTGGCTGCGTGAGAACGGCTTCGCATGCCTCATCAGCATCATTCCGGCCACGCACAACCTGCACAACTACGACGAGCTCTCGCTGCCCTACCGGCACCGGCCGTTCACCGGTGTCGACGACCTGAGCATCTGGCTGAAGACCTTCTACAACGAGCTCCACGGGCTGCTCGACGCGAACCAGAAGACCGTCGTCCACAACGAGAACGTCGACGATCATCTCATCGGCATCATGGGCGGCTACATCCGCTGGAGTGGCCTCGTCGAAGACCCGTCACAGGCCATCACGGTCATCGAACGCATCGCAGGTCGGCAACTCGACCCGTTCGGGCGTGAAGTGATCCTGATGGCGCACGAACTGCGCTAACGCCCGTTCTCTGGTCAGCCGTCAGCCGGCGCCGACGACGTCGATGAGCACGTGTATCGGTGCAGTGGCGCTCACGCACAGTTGACCGTTGCCGAGGCCGACCGTTGCCATCGCCGTTCGCGTCTGGTTCGCCCCGACCGCCAGCGTCGCCCCTGAACCCATCGCCTGACCGCACGGCAGCAGATAGATCGTGGAGGCATTGCCACCGGCGACACCGGTGACCGACACGACCACGCTGCTCGCGCCCGCCGGCACACCACCGGTGCCCGCGACCCCGAGGAACACCCAATTCGGATTGACCGCGCCGCTGTTGCGTGAATCGAAGATGCGCTGCGGCCGGACGGCGACAGCGCTGGTCGCGCCGGTCCACACGCCGACCACGTCGATGATGACATCGGTGTCGACGGTGCTCGACAGACACCAGCCGCTGGCGCTCGTCCGCATCGTGATCGTGAACGACGTGAATGCGTCGGCCGACGTCGGCAGCTTCCACGGACCCTGCCCGCAGAACCCGAGGGAGAACGTGCCGGCCGCGCTCGGGTTGAGGATGGTGACCGACACCGTGAGTGCCTGCGCCCCGGAAGCGCCGAGTTGGGCAGGGCTGAGGCTGATCGAACCGTTGGCCGCGAGACGTCCCGACTGCCTCGTGTCGAGCACGCGGTTCGGGGTGACGGGCACCAGGCCGACGCCGCCCTTCGAGACCCGGCTCGCCAGCACCTCGACCTTGAGCGACACCGACGCGCTCGACTGCACGCACACCACGCCGCCGACCACCTCGACCAGCGCCGTGCCGATCGCCGTGCGCCCAGCGTCGAACGACAGCGATGTGGTGGCGGGCGGTGGCGCATCGCACGGATAGGCGGTGACGTAGCCACCGCCCCCGCCGGATGCCGTCAGTCGCAGCAGCACGCCGTTGGTCGATGCGGCGACGCCGGACAGCCCACCGACCTTCACGACCTTCGCCTGGTTCGCCGAGAGGTTGCCATCGAACGCCTTCGACGGGCTGATGAACTGCCACGACCGACCCGTGTTGGGGTTGGTGATCCCTGCCTTGATCGCGGGCGGCGACGAAACAACGGTGGTGGGCGGTGCCACGGTGGTCGTCGGACCCGCTGGTGGAGCGGTCGACGTTGGTGCCTCGGGCACCACGCCGCCCGGCTGCGGCGGCACCGTCGTGGTGCGGCAGCCGTCGATGGCCTTCACGCTCGCCGTCGGATTGACCGCCGCGCCGCCGCCTGGGTGGATCTCGAAGTGGAGGTGCGGCCCGCCAGCGTTGCCGGTGCGACCGACGTAGCCGATGATCTGACCGGCCACCACCGTCGAACCGACCGACAGGCCGGGCGCGAACGCCGACAGGTGAGCGTAGAAGTAGTACGTCTTGCTGCCGTCACCCGCGGTGAGCCACCAGGCGTTGCCGGACCGCGAGCCGGGTCGGTCGAACACTTGACGGGTGAGGGTGCCGTCGACCACGGCGTAGAGGTACTGGCCCGACTTGGCGATCAGGTCGACCCCTTCGTGCTTGCGCCCACCACCCCGATTCGCGAGCCATGAGTCGGTGAACCAACAGGGCCCCTGAACCGGGAAGGCCGCCAGCGTCACCGCCGGTGCATCCCCACCTGAGGTGGGCGGCGTCGTCGGTGCCGTGGTGGCGGGTGTCGTGGCGACCGGTGCGGTTGTTGTTGTTGCGTTCGCAGGCAAGCACACCGTGCCGCCCGGATAGAGCGGCGTCGCGGCGGACGCCGCGTTCGCGGCATACAACTTGCTGAGGCTGACCGCCGACTTCTGGGCGATCCGCGACCACGAGTCGCCGGCCACCACCGAATAGGGGATCGCACACGACGTCTTGGCCTCGAGTCGGCCGGCTGCTGCGGGTGTGGACGTCGTGAGCAGGGCGGCACCGGTGGCGAACGACACCGCGACGGTCGCGATGACGCGCCGAATGGTGGGTCGATCGGAGCTCCGCATACCGAAGGTATCGGCCCGCGTTGACGGTGCCTTGACCCTCGAATACCAGCCAAGACCGCTCCAACTGCGCTCGCCGGGGGCTGACGGATAGCGTGGGGGTGTGCGGGGGAAACGCGTCTTGGTGAGTGGCATGGGCGGCGAGCTGGGGTCGCTCGTCGCATCACTGCTCGAGGAGGAGCCGTGGGTCGGCGCGCTGTCGGGCATCGACGTCGACCCGCCCCGCCGCCGCCTCCAGCGCGCCGAGTTCCATCGCATCGACCCGGCGCATCGCGATCGCATCGTCGACGTCGTCACCGCGTTCGATCCGCACGTGCTCGTTCACGTCGCAGTGTGGGAGCCCGACGCCCGCGCCAGTGCTCAGGCTGCCCAACGGCTCACCGATGATGCCGCCACCGCGATCCTCGGCGCGGCCGCCGAGTGCAAGTCGCTCCAGCACATCGTCGTCCGCAGCGGCATCGAGCTCTACGGCCGTGGTCGGCACGCACTCACCCGACCGGATGAAACCTGTCCGGCTCGGCCGACATCGCAGTACGGGCGGATGGTCGAGCGGATCGAGACCATCGCCAGCACCGTCGGTGCCCGCGTCGGCGTAACGGTCGGTGCGCTGCGTCTCGGCCCGGTGCTCGGCCCCCACGTCCCGAGCCCGCTCGGCCGACTCCTCCGGCAGCCGGTCGTTCCGTTCAGCGTGCTCGCCGACCCCCCGTTCACCGTGGTCGAAGACCGCGACGCAGCTCGATCGTTCGTGGCCGCAGCACGGGTCGGTCTTGCCGAGTCGGTCAACGTCGTCGCCCCCGGCGCCATCACCGGTCTGCAGGCGGTGCTGCGTGGCAAGCGAGTCCCGCTCCCGCTGGTCGGACCAGAGTGGGGTCTCACCCGGCGTCTGTCGCACCTGGTCGGCGCGCCGGTCCCCGACCATGTGATGGAGGTGCTCCACCGTGGCCGACTCGCCGACGGGAGCCGGGCGATGGAACTCCTCGGTGTGTCGCCACAGGTGTCCACTGCCGAGGTGATCGATCGGCTGTACGCGTGGGAAAGCGTGGTCCGCATCACGAAGCCAACTCAGGCGGTGGCGTGATGGCACAACTGATCCAGCTCCCTCGGCGCGCCGCCGTGTCCACGGTGCAGGCGGTCGACAACGCGCTGCGTCCGCTCGTGCCGGCCAACTCGGTCGACGAGTGGGGTCGCGACGACCATCTCGTGCGCCTGCTCGCACCCGTGATGCGTCTCCGGTGGGACGCGGTGATCGGTGGGCTCGAGCACCTGCCGGCACAACGTGGCGCGCTGCTCGTCACCAACGACCGCCGCTTCTCGTACAGCCCGCTGTGGGTGGCGCTCGCGCTGTCCGACGCGACCGACCGTCCGGTTCGATTCGTGGGGCGCCCCGACTCGGCACCGTTCGGAGCCGCGCTGCGCCGCATCGGGGCGCTGCTCGCCAACCCTGCCGAGGTGCACGGCGCGCTTCGACACGGCGAGCTCGTGGTGCTCGGCACGAGTGCGACCACCCACCCACGTCACGCGGGCAGCGTCGACCCCCTGATCGTGGGGGCCGCGGTGACGACCCGGTCGGCGGTGCTGCCGGTCGCTTCGATGAGCACGTTGCTCAACCGGAGCGCTCGCGCCGAGATCGGCCCTGCGGTGACGGCCCGAACGAAGCGACGCGGACCCCTCGCCGAGATCGAGCTCGCCGAGACGGTGCAGCGTCGTCTCCAGACGATGCTCGACGAGCTCGGCGGCGCGCAGACCGGCGTCGCCCCCATCGTCTGGCTCGGGGAGGGCTGATGCCGTACGCACGCTCATCCGACGGGATTCGCCTCCACTACGAGGTGCTCGGTCGCTCCAGCTCGCCAGCCGTGTTGATGATCCAAGGCCTCGGCGCCGACAAGCACGGGTGGGACTTCCAGCGGTTCCTGCTCGCCACCCGCTATCGCGTCATCGCACTCGACAACCGTGGTGCCGGCCGCAGCGACAAGCCGTTCGGCCACTACAGCCTCGAGCAGATGGCCGACGACGCCGTGTCGGTGCTCGACGCCGCCGGTGTCGAGACCGCCCATGTGGTGGGCGCATCGATGGGCGGAGCAATCAGCCAGATCGTGGCGCTCAAGCACCCCACCCGCGTCCGTTCGCTCACGCTCGCATGCACGGCGTGCACCAACCATCCGTGGCGCGTCGAACTGCTCAACGGCTGGGCCACCACCG